>JADGBS010000035.1:0-14661 GCA_015231325.1 Oligoflexia bacterium
TTGTACTACTGTGTTTATATTCTGGTCGCCAGGAATAGTGGCACTGTGAGAGGCATCCATAATCAGATGAAGATCAAGTGGTGCGATATAGACTTCACAGGTTTTATTTTGTAAGTACTGATGAAACTTTACATACGGGTTACCGCAAATTTTTGATAGATCCTGGATGGCGCTGGAGTCATACAAAATGGAACTCCATCTATTAATTCATAGCGCTCATCCCCATTCCAGGTCAAATAATCTTTATAGGTGTATTTTTCGTTGCCCAGTTTTTTAGCTAAACTCATTTGGAATCCTCTGGAATCCTAAAAAAACGCTAAAATGTGCTTTAACGTACTTTAGCATTTAACACCACAAAAGGGCAACTTAAATGGTATCGTTTGTGACCACACAATGTTAGCGATGTTTATCGGGACCAAAGAGATGGATTAGTTGAGTGAAAAATACGGTCGGTGCGCACCAACCATGTCTTTTGATCGTATTTTTTGTTGGGGTGTGGCCAATCAATTATGAGTTCGGCAGTAAGTTGTAAATTGGTGACAGGGTTAGATAAAAATATAGATAAAAATCAAGAGAAATAATTTGCTATAATTCGCTATAATTTGCTACACTTTGCACGATGTAGTCTTGTACGAAACCTAAGGAAAAACAGATGGGTGATGAAAATACCAAAAATAGGGTCCATAATTGGATATCCCAGGCACAGAACGATGTTCTTTGGGGAAAATCGTCTTTTAGGGATAATTTTTGGGCTCAAACCTGTTTTATTTCTCAACAGGCAGCGGTAAAAGCGCTTAAAGCATTGGCATTTCATCTTGGATTTGATTTAGTAAAGACTCATTCGTTATGGAAAATTGCGCAAAAGATAAATATTAATGGCGATATTGCTGAGTATTCAAAAGTGCTGGATCAATATTACATCACAGGACGTTATCCTGATGCATTACCTGATTGCGCCCCATATGAGTTATTCACCAAAAAACAGGCAGAGGACGCCATACAGATGTCCGAAAAAATTTTAGAACGAGTTATGAATGAACTCGCTAAGTGATGACGACATCTTTGTTATTGACAAAAAGAATGCTCTTGGCGACATGACGATAGACCAGTTTATAGCAAAATTAAAAAGTATCATGCATGGCAAGGTTGCCGAGTTATACCTTTTTGGAAGCTATGCCAAAGGTACCGCTCATTCTGACAGCGATATCGATATCATCATCGTATGTGATACCGATTGGGAATTTCATAAAAGAGTTTTGCTGTTTCCGGAGGTTTTTGACCTGAGTTTCGATATTGAGATGCGTATTTACACAATAAAAGAATTCGAAAAAATAAAATCAAATGCAAAAAACAATGCATTTTGGAAAGAAGTTTTAGAGACTGCGACAAAAATAATATGAGGCATGAAAAGGGAAATGTGCCAAAAAATGCAAAAAAGGGGAAAACACCTTCGTTAAAGATTGGGTATCTGAACTTTAATCGTTTTCTTATCTTATCGTTTTTTTTACGGTTCTTGTTGGGAGGATGTAGCTGCTGCCATTGCTGATTATGGAGGAGAAATGTTCAATGCCTCATATGCCTTATTGACAACGTTTTCTGGTGTTTCTGGTGTTGCTGATGGTGTTTGCTCTGGAAGTGATGCCGCAAATTTTTGGTTCTGATGAGCGCATTCTATAAAACTTTCAGCTACTCGTCTTATATTTTCTAAACTGATTTCGGACGAAACCCTTCCATTATCAATAATCAAATTATTGTAAATCTCAATCGATCCTGCCCTATCAAGTACTAATTTTGAAATAATGAAGTATACTTTTTTTCCTCGGAATCCATCTAATGCGAACAAATTATTGATAATTTCTTCTGAGGTGTGACCTGGTAGCAGTGACGTACGCACTTCTAGCTTGTTAATGATGTGCAAAGCGTGTGGTCGGGGATCCATTGAAACGATTTTAGTTCCATATCGTGTTTCGATCGTAATGGGATCATTGATAATCGATGGATATATTAAAAGTGCATCGCATAATTTATCAAAGTTATTCTGCGTGGACGTGTTATCGATAACCTTTACACCCTGCGATGATAGTGGAAATGGAACAAACTTTGTTGATAGTGGATATCGAATGAGCGGTGTATGAGTGGCAAGCGCCGGACCTTTGCTTGGGCAAACATGGCGAAGCGCAGCAGATAATTTCTCGCTGGTATTCTCATCCGTGTAACTATCTGCTTCTTTAAAAAAACCTCTGAAGTTGAGATAGCGCGCTTGATCCCTCTTATCCAATTGCTCATATATCCTGGACGATGTTGTCGCTATTTCGACAATAGGGAAGTTAAGTAGCAGCGGTTGTTCTTGTGTATCATAATATGGCCCCAATAGATTTGCACCACCAAAACAGGAAAAGTACACAAAGGCATTCATTGGCAAGCTATTTAAAAATAATAGAAAATCTTTAAATTGTGTCCCAGATAGTCCGGCGATTCTACCGTCTCCACTATTTATATCAGTAGCAAACCCCGTTCTTGATGAATCTAAAGTTGTGGCAGGTGGACTACCATGCCCAATTAATGCGATATTAAATTTTTTGCTATTTTGTTGGTAGTCAGTCGAAAAGAGACTTTTTAAGTCACCGATTTCATTTCTATTGTGCGCCTGGACAATCGCTGGTGGCAAAGGCATCTCAAAAGCAGAAAGATTTGCATTAAATCCTAATGCAGTCAATGCAGTCAATGTGGCCAAATCTGAATTTTGAAGCATCAATTCTGGAATTAAGATAAAAAATGAGTCATTTAACGATCCTGTATTGCTAAAGACACGCCAATTCGAAAGTAGGTTTCCCCTTATTCCAATATTTACGAATAATTGTTGGGAAACGATTATTGGGGCATACCCTTGAAAAAGTGCTGCTTGAAAGGCACGGGCCATTATATCGTTCGCTTGAACATTGATATCAAAGTTGACTATTATCACGAGATGATTATTTAATGTTTCCGAAATGGTGTTCTCATCTGGACCGTTTTGTTGTTGCGGAAACGATAGTGCTGCTTGATGGTCGCTTCCTCTATTCTCCAGTTTATCTACAAGGATATTATCACCATTCTCTCTGGCCTCAGAAATTGGATTGCGATTTTCATTATCTGCCAAGGTTGGGTTTGCACCATTAATTAATAACCAATCAATAAAGATGTCTTCTTTTCTATTATCAATTGCAATCAGCAGAGGGGTCCTTCCCTGATCATCTCTGTCATTAATTTCTATACCCTTTGTGTGTAACGCTTGAAGTAGACTTGTCATACCAACGATTTGATCATTGATTGGAAACAACCAGGATGTTTTCATTTGTGATAAATAATGGAGCACAAATTTGTATGAGTTTTTATCGATTCCAAGAAAGTCCGCATTTGTAATAAAAAAAACCGCCAGCTCAAAATTTCCGTGTTTTACTGCTGTAATAATGGGTGAAATTTTTCTAGTATCAAGAGCATTAAAATCGGCACCGGAATCTTTTAATTTTTGGATTAAGGATATTATCTGTTCCGGTGTGGATGTCGTGTACCAAGTTTGATTCTTGGCAATTATATGAAGTGGTGTTTCTTTTGTTTTTCCAATTTGCATATTGGGATTAGCATGATGGTCAAGGGCCCATATTGCCAGCTCGAATTTTTTTGAATTTATTGCATCAGCTAGGAGACACGTTGACTCATTGGAATAACAAGTTTCTTGGTATGGCGAATTTATTTCTTCTGTTGTAATTACTATAGAGTTAAGCAGTGTCAATACTTCATGTATGATTTCATTATTAGTCCACAATGCAAGTGACTTAAGAAGCTTACTATGGTTGTGAACGTCAGATACTAATAAAATTTTTTTACTTAATACTTCATAGGCCGCTTCTTGCAAGGATGGCCAGGCAGTGGATATTTCGATGGGTATTTGAACTTCTGCACGCACTGCATTTGAAGGAACCATACTCGGAGCTGTGTCTTCCCTTCTTCTGGCAGTGTTAATCATGGCCCCTCTTTGTTTCAGTAGCTTTACAGTGTATGTGTGATTGTTTTCTGTCGCATAAAAGAGAGGCGTTTTACCTTCGAGGTCGGTGGCATTAACATTAGCTCTTTTGCCAATAAGCATTCTTGCAGTATCTGTGAATCCGTTCATGGTAGCAAGAAAAAGGGGCGTTCTATTTTGCAGATCGGTGGCATTAACATCGGCACCTTTATTAATCAGCATTCTTGCTGTGTTTTCGTGGTCGTTCATGACCGCAAAAAAGAGAGGCGTTCTACCTTGCAGATCGGTGGCATTAACATCGGCACCATAATCAATCAGTACTGCTGAAGTACTTGTGTTGCCGTTCATGGCCGCATACATAAGCGGTGTCATTTGCTGATCATCGAACGTGTCAACACGAACACCAATTATTGATATCAAAGCTTTCGTTACTAGCGTTTGATCATATTTTGCACTATTGAACAGCATGCGGTCAAAGCAACCAATGGCCGAGGAGGCAGGTTTTGCTGCGGCGGCATCAGCTTGCCTGGTACAAAAAACTGAAGTAAGAACAAGCAATCCCAGTAATAATTTGAATATTTTCATACAAAAAATTCTCCGGAAATAATCCTACTCACTCTACAGTGAGCATGTTGTCTATTTTGCTTTTTTATATTAAGTTTTTATTGTTGCTTTTTACTACATAATAAAAATTTCTATCTAAATGTCTAAAAATGAAGTCAGTTGTTGTGTGCTTATTCGTGCAGTCTTTGCGTTTTTTTCATGGGACTCTCTGTGTTTTATTTAATTCGATATATGCCTTATCTAGAGGTTTTCTATTGTTAGAAAAAGATAATTGTGGCCGTTACCAGGAAATACTTTATTATAACACGTGTTAATAATGTTCGTATATTGAATGTCAGTATTCTTTATGATCTATCATCGCTGAAGGCGATAGCTGCTGTTAGTAATGTATAGTATATCCCCTTTGAAGAATATTTTTTAGGGTCCACAAAATTGCACTTATATACCTGGTTTGAAAATTTTATTACCGTTTTTACTCTTCAAGAAAACGGAAAATATGGCAGACTAGAGTCGTATGAAGAAGAAGATGTCGTAAAAGTTGTAATTTTCAGTGATCTAAACATTAATTTAAAAACAATCTTTGAACAATAAAACTGTATCAAATCCATACTAATGCCCTACGAAGGCAAGCAATGTCTCTCCCGTCTACGATATGAAGCCCCATCAATATGCAATCGGAGCGTCTCTCCTCGTACCCAACTACGTACCCAACTATCCAGACTCTGTGATAGTATACTATTCATGAAGGCACAAACACCACTCCTTATTGTACTGCTAATCTTAATGCTGACGTCGGTACTATCGTCAGCATTATCAGCGTTGTCGCCGTTCGTCCTGGTGGCCACGGCAGCAGAGGATGCGGATGCCAGAAAAGCGGATACCGGAAAAGAGGTCGGGATAGAGCTATTTATCAGTTTGATCAACGATATGCCAATAAGTGTTATGGAAGAAATAGAAACTAAACAACTGCATCATTGCCAAGCACATATTAACAACGAAACAATCCGAACCTTGTACGTCAAAACGGTAGATGAACTTATCCAAAAATTATCTTATAAAATAAAACCCTACGAAAAAATCTCCTTACTCTATGTTTGCTCCCACGGAGATAGTAGATTCTGTGATCGCTGTAAAACTCCCGTCGTACTTCTGGGAACCGAGAGTACCGCAGTCAGCGACTGCACTAACACTATTTTGCTTACTCGTACGCCCACTGAACGATGCAAATGTAATGATAAAAATAGTATATCTCGACCAGAGCATCGTCCAAAGTATTGTTCAGGGTATAAGGCATTTAAAAACATTCATCGCCGATTCGCCGCAGATGCCAAAATTATTTTCAACGGATGCTCTATACTCTTTGGTAACAACCATGAAGAATCACAACTAAAGGCACAAACAATTATCAATACTCTAGGCGCTAAAGACGCCCTCATTTATTGCAATTATAATGCAAGTACTTCTGAAAACCCTGAATCACTTCAATCACCCGCCTATCCCTGGTTATCCACGCCGATAATACTAACAGAAGAAATTCTATCGCAATACACAGTTCCGTTATTTCTCAAAGAGGTTTCATTAAACCTATTATTCGAATTCATCAATAATCTCCTCTTCGATGAAGGTGATCAAGACGAAGGTAATAAAATAGATCCTGAAAGTAAACTAATCGCCAATTTCTCTAATTGCTTAACACTTTGTTTACTTTTACGCGTACTTGATTTGATGTCGGCCTATTTAAAACTCTACAACAAATATCATGATTTGCAATATTACGACATATTCAATCAAGGATACAGGCTGCGTGTTATTTGCCACCACCTCCACTCATGAGAAAAAGATACTTATATAAACTTTCTTCAAACTGTTTATCATAAAGATTTAGATAAAGATTTAGATAAAGATTTAGATAAATATTTGGATAAATATTTAGAAATTGTCAAAAGAGGTAAGGAATGATCAGATTTTTTTAATCTACGACAGGAAATGTGGTAGCATCACCCTCTACTTTCATGATTTTTTGCATAGTGTTTCAGTTTCACGTACAATTTATTTAATATCCATTCAATGGAGTATCCATGAATAGGCCTTTATCATTCAGTTCAGCCAGTTCAATCAGTTCAATCAATTCAGTCATTTCAATTAACTTATTCATTACGATGTTTTTATTGGTTTCTCTTACGCTGGGCAATAGTTCGTTGGTGAGTGCTGCAGCTGCCGCCGCAGGTACCTCTACAGATGTCACTGACGCGGCCACCACTGTTAGTGAAAGTGAAGATGAATCCGAGCATGAGTTTGATGAATACATGCGTTCGCAAGCGCATCAGGGATCTAGCACAAGCGCGCCCGTGCTCACGAGCGAAAGCGAAAGCGAAAGCGCAAGCGCAAGTGAGAGCAGCAAAGTGGCATTTATGTTTGGGAGAGAAGATAGTTGCATCTCTTGTTCAAACTTAAACAACACTGGGTATACACTGTTATTTTTAAATGATCAGCATATAGATTTTATTAAAAAAAATTGGTCTATTCAACCTAAAGTGGATTTTGAGTGGGAGGAAACTCATGGGTACCATAAAATGGTTACCTTATGGAAGGAAATCAAGATAGATATTTATAACAATCGAGTGACCTTTATTGAACCATTTTTCTTAGATAAAGAAGGAAATAAGTTCTATTTTGGTTGGAGACAAGACAGCGATGATCAGACCAGAAGCAACCTTCATGAGGTTGCACATTATCTGGGGTTTAATTACGCCAATGAGGCAGTTGAGGGTAGATATGGGTATTCTTGGATAGATGGGCAAAAAACGTTGGTAAGCTACCGCAGCAGCGGCCACCGCAGCAGCGGCAATGTTCACACCTATCTAGGAAACCACATCATTTATAGCATTACTTGTAAGTTACAATTTCCTGACATGATGGAATACGCAGAGAACGAGCATAAAAATATGCTTTTAAATCAGGCCGTAGATAATATGAATTATTCATCACTTAAGGAAATCATTTTTGATATGACAGAGTCTCGACGAAAGTTACTTATACCTGGTGCACCTTGGCTGGCAAAAGCATTGGTACGATGGAGTAACGCCTCAAATCCTCAGCTAGCACTTGACTGGTTGAAAAAAATTGCTCTATTGGTTGATTCCGGGGCAGACATTGGTGGCAAGAGCAATTTGCCCACATATGTGAATGATTCAGGTTCTCAACCTGTTCCACTTTTACACGCAGTAATCCAGTCATTGGCCATCGAAAATCTGACCGATGATGAATACGTATTGTTATCTAGTTTAGCAAAAAGAATTGTAAACAATCCCTACATTACCTCTAATTATTTGGCCGCCAGCAACAGACTTCGTGGACATGGCCAACAAGACATTTGGCATTACATAGAAAAATTTGATGCTTATTTAAAGAGGAAGGTATTTAAAGAAATTGAGGATGGTGGCATTGATGTACATGCTCTAGAAACAGTACTTACGGAAATGACTAATATCCGTCACACATTAAAAATGAAATATATGGTCCCTCATCAGTTGGAGGGAATTGAAGCAACACTCACTCCAATAGATATTCAGGGCATTGTCGCAAAATATGTTACAGAAATAAATGACGCTATAGAAATACCGAATTTTGATAAATTTTCTACCGTCTTAAAAAGACTCAATCTACTACGTGATTTTTATTTCCGCAGCAGCGGTAGTGATACCGACAATTATAACTTTTACAATGCGCTATTGCATGAAGTGTTAAGTGCAAACAATTGGTTTCGCATGGCATTCACAAAAAGCGAAGAACTTTTACGCCAATTTGCCGCTCCTATTAGTCCTGCCAATATAGAAATCAATAAAATACTCGGTCTTCTAGAACAGCAGGCGAAATTACTTCAATAAAATTCAACAAACACTCAGCAAACTACTCCGCACAATTTTTATTCCGCCCTATTTTCAACGAAAATACACGAAACTGTATTTTTCCTTTCCCACCCCAAAAACACTCCTGACATTCCCTCAGCACCGTTGTCGAACATCAAGAATCCTCTCCCGCCTTCCTCAGTACAGCTCAGCATCGGTCGTCCTCCGGGATTATAAAGACAACTAAGAGCGTACGATGGTCTCTGAGGATCAGCTTTTATAACTTCTACCCTCCCTATTTGCGGCGTAGCACGTATAAAAAGACTATTGTCAGAATTTCTACACATATATACAGGACCAGTTGTTGCCTCCGCAAATTCTAAAGACATAAACGTTACAGATACGGAAGAAAGTACTACAAACGATGATAACAATCTTTTCACAACATTCGTAACATTCGTAACATTCATAAAATAATAACCTCCTAAATATTAATGCTTTTCAAAAAAAACCTGTGGTCGCGAAGAGTAACAGTAGAAAAACAATTTTTCAATAAAGTTTTATAAGTTTTATACGTTTTATAAATTTTATATGTATACTCGGATACGAATAGGATTCAACGATATCAAAATCTATGAGGGAATAAATTTAGTGCCTAGTTTGTTTAGATCACCTACTATATGCGAAATATATTTTGATCTAGACAATAGAGTCCACTATAGGAATTTATATTTTTATTTGATCTTCTATGTTCCAGAAAACAGAATAATGTATAATTGTACAATTACACAACATTTAAAAGGAGATAATCTTATGTTTCGCAAAAAGGTTACCAGGTGGGTGGGTGTTTCTATGTGTGATGACTTCGCATATTTTTATAGTAACATGTTGCAGGCAAACAGTAGCAGTAGCAGCGATGTTGGCCTTGATGAAAATCAGACCGCGGGAGAAGCAATATCAGAAGAACTGCCATGTGGTGAAGATTCCGAGATAGATTTCGTGGAAAGCGTAATCCACCACAATGATGTTATTAGCATACACCCAATAGTGGATTATCAGAAACATAGGATCAACTGGCCAATAATTTCCATAGAGAGCACTCCTAATGAGAGAATTGCAGAACTAAATGAGGAAATTTTCCAATTAGAAGATCAAAGAGACGAAGTATTATCTCAATGTGAAAGACAACACACAAAGAAAATAAATGCTGCGGTGAATAAACTGTTGAAGATTCAAAAAGAAGGAGAAAAAGATTTCTCAAATTATCTTTATGACGTCTTCGAATTGAACCTAATTGTGGGGAAACAACATATTAAAGATCGATTAGCAGAACGCATACATCAAAGGCAAACCGAAAGTATATATGATGCTGACCCTATTGGAAATGCATTCCACATTATTTTTCTCAGAATAAAAGCTGCCCAAACATTTGACCAGATAGAAGCTCGTCTCGATGAACTCAGAAAGGAATTCGCCGAGCAAGGAGGAATCGACTTGTTGGCCATTCGCAAAAAATTGGCAACCGTCATCCGTGAAGGTAAATCTGCCATGAAACATGAACTCGACGACATTGATGAATCATTTGAAAAAAGAAGATTTGAAATTGAACAAAAAATTAGAATCATACAACAGGGAGAAAACAGAGCAGAAAGCTGATAAAAAAAATTCATCACTGATCGGCCATTCAGTTATAACATCAACCCTACAGGCCCTACAAACCCTATAGACCCCCCTATAAACCCTACAATAATCTCTTCAAAACAAATTCGTTGTCATTGAAAAGAAATTTTAGCTCTCTAGATGAGCAAGAATAGTTAATGTTGATTTCGTCGTTTCCTGGATCCAACTTGCCAAAATGCACACCAACCCTTCTTTTTCCCACGATGGTTACACTAACAACACGGGTATAGTTCCTTAGGTGAGTGACTAGGAAAGTACCGTCGACATTATTTGTGATCTTACCGCCCATCAATCCCTTAATAGTATTGACGATATAGGTTTGTGGTTTATCGTCGGTGGCCGGGGTCTTAAATCCGAAAGTAACTTTGGCCGGTATCATCGCAATGTGACCATTTTTTAAAATAGTAAATGTGAATGTACCCAAGGATCCTACCAATTTATTACCGAAGGATTCCGCCACATTGGCCAAAAATTTGTTAAGACTACTTCTAGTTAGGATCCATTCACCGACTAAACAACGATCGAGATTTGCAATAGCAGGAGTAAGATCACCGCTGCTGTGGTCGCTGGGATCGATAGCAAAATTGGAGTTAGCAATATCATTTAAAATACCATCTGAAATGCCCTCTGAAGAGTACAAATCTGAAGCGTACAAATTGAAGGAAAACAGGGAGATCAACGATAAAAACAATCCAATTCTCATCATCTTACACATAGGCACTCCTTTTAAAAGGTTGGTTTGAATTTCACAATACGGACTCCGTATCATGACATACGAACAAAGTTAATACTTTGTGTGTGTGAAGAAAAGAAAAAAATAAAAAATACTATAAATAATCTGTAATTTTTAGGACAGAACACCTGTAACTTTGGATTCTCATATTGCAACTTCTTTGCTTTTGGCAAAAATTTTATTGTTTTGATAATTTATTATTTTACTAATTTATTAACTTACCACTTTCACGTTGTATCCAATACCCGGTTACAGTAGAATAACACCCTAGAAAAATTTTCAGTCAAAGTCAGCTTTATATGTCATCAACTGTCATCAACTATCATCAACATACTGCGCAAGCAATAGGAGAAAGTTCATGGTTTCGAAAATTAGAGTTAGCACTCGTCTCATTGCCATTTCACTGCTCATGAATATAACAACAATCCTTACCGGGTACTCTACCGGGTACTCCACCGGGTACGCCGCTGAAGAAGGACGGAATATATCTACAAAAAAAAGTGTTATTCAATCCATACTGCAAAAAGAAGGATCTAAATATGTTATATCTCATCATCAGATTACGTTTGGCGGCAAAGAATTCGATGTAATTGCCGACGGAAATCCTGAGTATTGGGAAGCAAACAACTTTCTCACCGTACATATCACTGTATACAAGAAGGGTGACACTAATCCTATAAATATAAAACCACTTAAATTGCAAAAGTTTGCCAATAAGGGTTCAGGAGTATCTTCAGATTTTTATAATTTTTTGTTTGATAAAGTTTTGGGTTATGAACTTCATAGTAATGGTAGCATAACCATACACGAAGAAATTCGTGAAGATGACTCCACGGCACAAGAACTAATTTGCTCTAAAGAAGCTGAGGCGGCATATCTACAATTATCTGCTAACGTTAGTTATCTCGACAATTTGTCAAACATACTTATTACGCAAATTTACAATAGTGTAAAAACAAGACTCGCAGCGCCGTCAGCGCCGTCAGCGCCGTCTACTCTACCCCAATTCAGTTTCAATGATCAGATGAAATATTGGCACCGTTTTTATTAAAATGGAACCCGCTGTTTGCCGAAGAACTCTCTGACCATGCGTGAACCTACCAAGAAAGGTGTACATATCTACTGTCGCTATTTAACTACTATGTCGCATAAAACCTGACCAAAGAGAACGGTTGGTGCGTACTAACCGTGTTTTCCACTCAACTAATCTCGCTGGGGCCAATATCCAAATACCAGAAACTCCAAGACTTAGGTAGTATATATTAACGGATATATCAAACAAAAAATGGTAGTATAATGCTTCAATGATTACTCGTGTAATTAAGAATTGAGTAAAAATAAGGAGCGTTTTACGAATGAATAGCAAAAAAGATATCCAGACTGCCAACGTATCATCATCTGCAACTACCGCTGCATCTACAACTGCCATCTCCCCATCGCGCCAGGAAAATTATCCGGAGTGGTACCAAGAGGTTATAAAAGCAGCGGATCTTGCCGAACAGTCTCCAGCGCGCGGTTGTATGGTGATAAAACCTTGGGGATATGGTATCTGGGAAAATATTCAACATGTTCTCAACCAGCGTTTCAAAGAAACCGGACACCAGAACGCCTATTTTCCGCTATTTATTCCTAAAAGTTTTTTAGAGAAAGAGGCCGAACATGTTGAGGGCTTTGCCAAGGAATGCGCAGTAGTCACTCACCATCGTCTGGAGAAGGGTGAAGATGGTGGACTGGTTCCGGCGGGGCCACTCTCCGAACCATACATCGTGCGTCCAACTTCCGAGACAATCATCGGCGCGATGTTTGCAAAGTGGGTACGCTCCCATCGAGATCTTCCCCTACTTATCAATCAATGGGCCAACGTTGTCCGTTGGGAAATGCGCACGCGACTCTTCTTACGAACAACTGAATTTTTATGGCAGGAAGGGCATACCGCCCACGCTTCGGAGGCAGAAGCACGCGAAGAAACACTAAAGATGCTGGATGTCTATACCGATTTTTGTGAACAATACTTGGCAATTCCTATAGTACGCGGCGAAAAAAGTGAAGGCGAACGCTTTCCGGGGGCAGTCAATACTTACTCTCTTGAACCAATGATGCAAGATCGTAAGGCCTTACAAGCAGGAACATCTCATTTCTTGGGTCAAAATTTTGCACGCGCTTCTGATATCAAATATCTTGATCAAGATGGAAGCGAAAAATTTGCCTGGACCACTTCTTGGGGGGTCTCAACCCGTCTGATTGGGGCACTGATAATGACGCACGCTGATGACAACGGAATGGTGGTTCCGCCACGGGTTGCCCCTACGCACATTGTCATCATGCCGATGACCCACAAACCCGGAACTGAGGCCAAGGTGATGGAATATTGCCACTCCCTACAAAAGGACTTGCAGGCCTGCAAATACAACATCGAGGGACAAACACAAGCACAATCACAACTACAAGTGCACCTCGACACTCGCGACCTCCGCGGTGGTGAAAAAATGTGGTCGTGGATTAAAAAGGGAGTTCCCATTTGTATCGAAATTGGTCCACGAGACGTTGATGCGGGGGCGGTCTACTTCTACCGTCGTGATCAGCAACCAGGGAAAAAAACTAGTATGCCACGAATGGAATTCATAAATAATGCCTCTGCCATACTAGAAGAAATGCAGCATAATTTTTTTGAGAATGCACGTAAATTTTTATGCGCTAACACCCACACATTCACCAACAAAGATGAATTTTATACATTTTTCACCCCAAAAAATGCCTCTCAAACAGAAATCCATGGGGGATTCGCTCTTGCACACTTTTGCGGAGATCCGACAGTAGAAGAAAAATTAAAACAGGACTTGAACGTCACCGTCCGCTGCATTCCCTTCAACGATGCACGTAGTCCTATCGCCGACTTGATGCGTAACCTCCGCAACGTTGACAGTTGTCTCAACAATTGTCTATTTACAGGCAAGGCCAGCAAGGGGATTGCTCTGTTTGCTAAGGCCTACTGAACAAATTCACTCAATGAGAAGTGGTGGACTCTTTAGTGGACTCTTTATAAAGTTCTTCTAGTGCAAGAAAAAATCCAGAAAACGCCGGTGCTTTTCTTTTCCAAATAAAATCGGGCCGCTGAAAAGTTACCCAGGCACCACCAACAATAGCGCCCCGATTATTTAATTCTAAACGATAACTGTATGTTTCGGTTGCAATTCCCCCATGTTCAATAACCGGCACCCAACTTTGAGTAACCTCACTGATATAATCCACTTGAGTTTCTACCAAAATTTCTCTCACAGTTTCAGGAGCAGCTCCTTCAGAAGCGCCATCACTTTCAGAAAGTACATTTGTGCGATAAGCATATACTGGTTGATTCCATACTTCCGCATCTCTATTTAAATCCACAATAAACCCTTCGTTCATTAATCCAATCTGATTGGTCAAAACCACGTGAAAGGCACCCGCATTGGTATCTGTACATTCCTTGTTTTCCATTAATGCTTTCATCTGTTTTTCACTAATTTCTCCACTCGCAACTTTTTTTCTTAACTCTGCAAAATCCAACGAACAACGACTTCCTAAAAAATTTCTATCTTGTTTACTTCCTACAACGTGTAAGAAGGAGATTAAAAGTGCCTTAATGTCTGAAGAACCAAAAGCAATCTCAATCCCATCAGCGTTTCTTACTTTAATGGGTGCAGGATTTTTAAACAACATAGCAGCTGGTGCCCAGGCATGACATAGTCCCTCCCAACGAGGAATATTAATATTTGAATCATATTGTGGCAGACCAGGAATAGTGGCGAGAACGTTAGTACGCTTACGCTCATAATTTGTAAGTGGAAAATCATAAC
>JADGBS010000035.1:14671-23899 GCA_015231325.1 Oligoflexia bacterium
TAGAGATCATACTTTTCAGCGGGTGATAATTTTTTGGTATCAAGTGACCGGTTTATTTCATTTTCAGAGAGCAATCTATACCCGTAAGCGGAGATGGGGTCGCTTTTTCCAGCATTCCAACGATAGCTAATGCCTCCGGAATAGGTTGGCCAATAGTCATCACTCCAAGGTAGTTTGCTTAATTTTCCAGAAGTAGGAAGTGTAGAAAATATTCTTCTATAGATATAACTTTTCCTAGTAGCAAAATCATAACTCATCAAAAAAGGATCATTTTCGTCGTCCCAGGCAGGCATTGAATAAGCAGAAGAAGAAATGGCAATAACGAAAAATAAAAAAGCAAGAGTCAAAAAAAACAAAGGTCTTCGTTTCACATTTACAACACCTACAACACTCGTTGAAGCACTCATAAAAAACCTTCTGGATAAAGTCTTCTGGATAAAGTAAAAAAAGAAACCAGGGGCAGGTTAGTATGGCCTCCATGAATAAAGACCAAACATAAAATGAAATGATCTTCATTTTTATAAAAAGGCAGCCGGTTTTTATCAGTGTTATTTTTATAAATTAGTCTTATGGACACTAAACGATAGAGGGGGACGTGTCTGCCGAGGCGGCGTAGACGGTGGAGTGGTTGGCGCAGTTGAAGCAGGATGAGATAGTGCATCCTCATCCATAGCGTCATCAAAGTTTTGAGGAGGAGCAGTTAACCTGGAACGCAATTCATCCGGAATAAGTTGGGTCCAAGGGTCTGTCACATAAGAACCGCTAACATCTAGCCAGGGGGGTTGTTGAAGTAAACGATTGTTGTTGTAAAAAACAACTGTCTCTAAAATATTAGGCAATTGAAGATCGGGATATAACTTCCATACTAACCACCAATAAAAAATCGCTATAAGTTCTTCTGAGGTATACGACAATGTGGATGTAGTAAATTGCGTTACCACTGCCTGATAATTTATCTGGTCCAAAACAAAATGAATTTTATACCCATTATGTAATGCATACAACATTGCCGCTTGGCAGGAATTTCTTAAAATTTTACTTTCTTGTGCATCTTCATTCTGAATAGAAGTATCATTCAAAACAGACGCAGGAGAAAATGTACCGTTAGCGAAATTATAAAGAAATAATAAATAATTTTTAAAGCGTGGAATATCAATTTCCAATATGCTGCCATTTTCGGACAACTCATTCAAATAATTATTAAGTTTATCTGGACTATTTATGGTAGACGTAGCTTTTTTATCTCTAAGTAGACTCAACATTGGATTATTAATTCTATCAGCAGTAACGGCACCGTAGTCTTGCCCAGATCCGGCCAATGCAGCAGTAAAAGCGTACCTTCCAGAACGTAAACGATTGAGAGCTTCTTCGTTGTTAAGACCATAGACAAGATCGCCATATCTAAAGTGAATTAAGTTTTCCTGTTGCCCATACTGCGCTTCTGCAGATGCGGATACAGCTGCAGCTGAAGCGTATGCCTCATCAATCAGTAAAAATGAAAAACAACTCAATAGAAAGTAACTAATAAGAAAAAACATCCGATTCGTATTGCAAATACTGGTTACAGTCATTTCTATCTCCTCCTCCTCAAAAAAATTTTTGGACAGTGATTATATTATAACCTCGGTAGATAATATTTTTACCAAATTTTGCTACTTTTAAGTCATTTTAGTCTTGGTAGGATCCATTAGATTATGTTTAAATCAAACAATTGTCCTGCCATATAGATGGGAATATTGTAGAGCTTAAATTTCACAGTAACATCTCGATGACCATCAAAAATTTTCGTTTCAAAATTGTCTTGAACAGAATATTCTTCCAATGAGATCTTAACTGCTACTTTATGTTGATTAATATGCATAAAATATATGAGCGATTTTAATTTCATGGACTGCACAGATTTAACTTCTATTGGTACAATTCTATTGTTTATCTCAACGACAAAATCGAGTTCTGCACTAGCATTTTTTTTCTCATTGATCCAATAAAAAATTTTTGGATTTTCAAATTTACCATGTCCATAGTATACATGCTGGAATACAAATTGCTCTGCCAATTCTCCCTTCAAATAAATAGAAAACTTTTCATCATTAAATGTTTCCAATGAAATTTCATTGGCCTTAGCACATAAACCAATATCCAAAAAAAATAGTTTAAAAATCGATGAATCGTATTCTGAATTCAATGGAATTTTTTTTGCCTTTGAAAAATAAACTGGCGAAACAACACGCACATCGTAAAGTATTTGAATAGAATTTAGTAAATCCTTTGCTTTAAAATCACGCGATATTTCTACATACTTAACTTTTTTTCCTAAATGCAAGGGTACAAATTCAAATACCTTATCTAATTTAGGAATACTGGCCTTGGTGGCATATTTAAAAAAATCGTTTCTATAGGTTTCCAATAACTGATGTTGAACTTTTCTAACAGCAACAAAATCCCTTTCCTCGCTATAACGCAAAATTGACTCTGGCATTCCACCGACAATATAAAATTTCTTTAACTCCTCAATCAAAAGCTTATGCGCAAAACTAGGAATTTTGACTACGCTTTTTATTTCCAGATACTGCAACAAATCACTATTGCCGGTGGCCAAGAGAAATTCTTGAAAATTCATTGGTCCCAATTGATAGAAATCAACTCTACCTACAGGGATTTCAATTTTTTCCTGCTTTAATGTCACCTCAAGTAACGATCCTGCCGCAATAACAGCAAGCTCATTCTTTTTTTCATGAAAATATCGCAATAAATTAATGGCCTTAGGTTGCTCCTGAATTTCATCTAAAAAAATTATCGATTTTTCTGCTCTAATTTTTTTCTTATGAAGCAGCTCCATTTCGGCAATAACTTCATCCAAAATTATTCCATCTTTGCTCAAAGTGGTTAAGGGTCTTTCTTCCAGATTTACCTCAAAAAGATCTAGTTTCTTTTCGATACAAAAATTTCTCACCAACGTTGATTTTCCTACTTGCCGTGCACCCCGAATTATCAGCGGCTTCCGATGCTTTGACTTGAACCATGTTTCAAGATCTGAAGTTGCATATCTGAACATAAGGTGCGTTCCTCCTGTGCTTACTAGCAGGTTACCTTGCAATTGGCCTGCAATCACTCTTTTTGGATATTATACCCCCGGTAATTATTGCTGTAAATGTACTTTTTATGTGGGGTGAAAAACAGGTAAAAAAAAGTATTTAACAAAAATGTTGAGCACTTCCTCAACCGCTCACCTATCGTGGTGAATGAACCTGCATACGATGCATTTTCGGTGCGGTTTCAAAGAAGCAATTTATTGGTGGCGAAAGCTTATGAACGAAGCTATCAACAGATTGTTGTGACAGCAGTAGAAAAATATCTGGATGAATATTACAGTCAATTAATGAGGGGGAAAAGTAGACTAAGCACTCCTTCGTAATTAGCTTGACACTTTTGCCAATTTTTACCTCTGAACACTGTAAAGTTAGAAAAAAGGGCCTGGCCCTTTTTTCTTCTTTCTTCTTTCTTCTTTCTCTTTTCTTCTTGGATTATTATAGAGGGATTGGTTTATTGTTCTGTTTTGGTAATAACTACTGTATAACTGGGATAATGCGCCACCTGTGAATTCTTCCGGATGTGTAACAATATATGCAGCTCTTTCGTTAGTCATTGCATCCCATATTCCGTCCGATGCCACAACGACATAGATGGTGTTTGTTTTTCCTGGTTGGGGATCGATAATGGTAGTAACTATAGTCGGTTCAGCAGAGATACCTGGTACTTTTATTTGTCTATTACCATGCTCCTGATCAATAGTTAACTCTCCAAAAGAACGTGATAATGAAAGATGAGATATACTACCTTCGTATAGATACGGCACCTTCCTGGCGTTAATTATTGGTATTGATTTGCATTAATATATTATAAAAAATTAAAAAGATAATTGATCTCTCACATAAGAAATATAAGTTGGTTCCTTTGCAGACACAAGGACGATTTTCCAAACATGTTTACCAAAAATTTGAGGGCCACGGGTTTTTAGTTTATTATTCACGATTCCAATGGTGATCTGATCATTCTCAATAATGGCCTTTGCCATAAGATATTTTATAGTATTAAATGATGAGTAATCCCCTAGTTCTACCTTGGCCAATATTTTTTCTTTCCTACTTACCAGACCTTCAAATGCATATTCAATTAGAGAAACTGACCCTGTATGAATTACGTGTCTAGCGTAATGAAGGAAATTCATAGTTTGAGGTTGATCGAAGTAAACTGAAAGTGAAAATGGGGTAGTTGGTTCTCCCAAAGGTTGAAAGACAAAACACTGAGTGGTGTAATCGGCACCTCCACCAGTAACGAACCAGTTTGCGATTGAACCATTTTCATTCATTAAGGCATATATAATAGGGGTAATGCCGTCCAGAGATTGATTGATGATGTCTTTATGCATAAATAAATATTGAGCGATGCCAGAGCGATCATCGTTTTTGATTTTAAAAAATAAATCTTCAATAGACCATTCCTGTTCTTTCTCTTGGGGTATCCCCTCGGGAAAAAGAAGACTTCCAACAAATTCGCTGTAAGGAACTGGTGGTGGAGCTGGAATGGGAATTGTATGTGAGTAGAAAGAGATAGCGTTATCATCATTAGGTGTTGACGATACTGATACTGGTGTTGGTACTGGTTCCGGAGAAGGTGCATTTGCTTCTGGATTTTTTGAGTGGTTATCGTTCTTCTTGTGGGCGTGTTTCTTCTTCTTCTTTTTCTCAGCAGATGCTTTCGGCGCTGACGCTACTGCTGCTGCCGCTACCATCGGGGCGGGGGCGGCGACCTCGACTTCACTGCTACTGCTACTGCTACTGCTAGCAGCACTACAACTGAAACAACTGGAATGACTGGACTGAGCAGACTGAGATTGTTTAAAAAGAATATATTGTTCTTTGAAAGCTTGATAGGCAACAGTAACCACTAGGTCATCTGTGCGATTAATATGTAGAGAGTCTGCGACAATGAATTTTATTTGTTCGTCTTCTGGTTGTTGATCATTTATGATGAAACATCCGGGGATATAGTGTCCATTGGAATGCCCAACATGAGTGGTGGGAGAATTGGTGTTAACCGCCAAAATGACAGGGATGCATCCACCACGACCAGTAAAATTGAATGAAAAGCTAAGTTGTTCTGGAGATCTCTGACTGCCTAAACCTGATTCAACCGTAGTGAGATCAGTTAGTAGTGGTAGTGGTAGTGGTTGTGATTGTGGTTGTTCATCGCTAGCATGGCCAATCAAACGAAGAGGATGAGTTAATCCGAGAACAGGAACTCCTGAGAGCGTGGCCAATCCTTTCACATGGAGATTTGGTTCTAGATAGTATGCTGGAAGATCTGGGTGCTGAATCCAGGACATTGTCGCATCTCTATCAATAACCCAGCCAAATTGACCAAGAAAATCTTCTGAGGAAATATCTTCGTTTTCAGATTCATCGGATGAGTATGATGAGTATAAGGAGGAACCCCAATTCTGTAGCTGGGTAACATTCTCTGGGGCAATCATAAAAGATCCAAGCAAACGAAGATCTAAAAGTTTTGTTTCTAATGTGTCAACGGCCGCGGGTGTTAACTCGTGTCCAGTGAAGGTTTCTTGCATGATTTTTACGGAACTTGCAGCAAACCAACCGCAAATATCTGCCAAAGGTTTTAATTTTTTTGAAACTTTAATATTATTCTTCTTTCTCGATCTTGCCAAGGAGATTGCTTCAGGCGATAGTATTTCACCTGTATGTGGATTCAAATAATATAAACTTCGAGTGGATGGTGACTGCTTTAATGAATTTACTTGGATGATATTTGTCTGTCTCGGTGGCGCAGCTGCAACCGCAATCGCTCCAGCAACTTCTGCTTCAAGCAACGGTGATGGCGATGGTATTAGCGGGAGTGGGAGTGAGCGTGGGGAGAAGGACGAGGAACTCGAACTAGTTACCACTGGTGATTGGATAAATTCTATACTACTGATCTTTTCAATCATCTGTTCTTCGTTAGGAATTAGCTCTAATGCCGCACGGTTGGAGAATATTATGATATCAGGGTCTTCAGTTATTTGATAATCGATACCTTCACAGGCATTAGGATTAACTCTAAAATAGATCAACCTCAGATCCATTGGTGTTTGCGCTTTTATTAGGAAAAACTTGAATCCACCCGAAACATTTTGTAAAACATTCGGATTTTTGCGGGAAGCTTTATAGATGCTTTCGATTTCTCCATATCTTATTGGTCTAAACGCAACAGTTCTAATGCCATTTTGCTGGGCATTTCTGCTTGATCCTGGACAGGGTGAAAGTAACCTCTCATTATCAGAGAAGAGGGGTTTTTGTTTTAACCACCAGGCAAGTTGATTACTATCAGGAGATTTCTGTAAAATCATTGGAATATTATGATCAGCGAGCTGTTGTAATTTTGGGAATAACCCGTTTTCAGCTAACTCATTATAGGTATTTTCCATATCTCTGGCACCGAGGAATATTTTTTTTACATTTTTGAGCAGAAAGTGTAATAGATAGCTATCTGTAGATTCATTTCCTGTAAAGAAAGTATCGGGATTAAACTCTTGGATAATTCTTTGGATTTTTTGCGTGCTATCTGTGGAAATTTCTAGACCATACTGAAATTTTTTAATAAAGAGTCGAATTATCGAAAAAATTTGTGGATTTAAACGATTGCTGGCACGATTAGTACGGTCGTGTGCGTTATTAAACAAGTAATGTATTGTACCCGACAAGATATCTTCAATAAACAGGTTACTATTTAATAAATCTGATACAACGTTACTGCTACCATCTCCATTCAAACGAATTAATCCAATGGAGTTAGAATCATTATGTTGATTTATAAAATCATCACTAATTAAAGCTTCTTTATCTCCAAAAGGTGAATGAAAAAGCCGAATGTCCCATACAGTATTTGGATTCCAACGGACAAGTCTAATTTCCTGTTTTAACCTTTCGCCAAATAGAATTATTTTTTCTGGAGTATCGTCGACTAATTGTGAATTATCGACTACTAAATCTATATCTTGAAAAGAATAGGCCATGTCGTTAAAATGATAAGAATAAGAATTGTTCCATCGAGAAATTACTGGGAGACTTGCAGATTGAGCTGAGTCCATTAGCACGTAATGTGCAACAGCAGCAGCGGTTCCTCCATATATGTAGATAGGAGAATTGATGTTTAACGAATGGGCAACTTCAACAATTTTGCTAAAAATATTTACTTCCGGGATTTTGGAGGCAATGGTGGACTGAAAGTTCTGTATTGAGGAACCGTCGATATCTAAGACAGCAGATGCAGCAGAGGCAGCATGAGAAACCCCGATAGTTGAGCATTGGAAAAAGACTAAAAATAAAATACAGCTGTACAGAGGATACAGAAAATTTTGTTTAATACAACTAAATAAATTAGGCAAAGAAGCACCGCTATTCATTTTGTAATAACTCCATCGCATTGTAATAAATTAAATTGACACGGTTAGGTATGTCTAAAATAACAACGTAGATATGCGAATATTAAAACATACCATATTATGAAACATACCATATATATCTAGATTTTTAGTTCAATTATAATCGGAACCTACTCCTACATAATTTCTTATCAGTACAAAATTAGTAAAATGTTAAGAAATTACTATCTCCTTCCAACTTGTGGGGTAGGAGTCTCGCTGGCGTTGGGCCTGGGTGCATCTCCTTCATATGTTCATATGGCAAAATTTCGCATCAGTATAAAATTAGGCCAGTAAGCAACATGCGTACCTTAGTTAAAGTACATTTCCCAAAAATTGGTCAGATCCAGGTCCACCAATAGTCTCAATCCATACTTGAAATTTTACTCTGAAAAAAATCATTGCTCCACAGTTCTAAACTAGACCTTCTGTCGGCATTAAGAAATTTTCTGACGTCGGCAATTGCATCATTCCAATCTAATCCCCTCGTTTTTAAACTAAGCTCGCTTTTGGGCCAAACACTATCGACAGTAATTTTTTTCCTTTCCAAGGACCTAATTGAAATAATGCAATTGCTAGCATTTTATAATTGGGAATAATTTTATTCAAAATATACCAAAGAAAATCAAACAAGTCCCTTCCCTTACAATAAGGGCGACAAAGGAGAGCATGCAATTTTCCCGCAAAAAGCGATGAAAGGTCGTACGTCATTATCGGAAAATCAACAGGAAAACTTAAATATTCCATCCGCCTAATAGCATGATCAGGGGGATTTATATCAATCTCAACTTTGATTTTTATTTTCGACCTTAGATCAACAGCGTGCCTGAATGTTAAAATCTTTTTTATGGAATCATCTTTCAGAAAATGGCTTTGAATATTACTATCCCTTTGCTTTTTTGATGAAGATGAAATTGAAAGATCGTATCCATAGGCATTCATATGTACCATCGATTCAGCAAGGTATGCATCAAGAGCAAAATCCTTGGCAATAACTTTACTGGTAGCAGAAAAGGCCAAGTCCTCAGAAAATCGATCTACCCTATGAAGAATTCTCAAACTCGTTCCACCGATAAAATTAGCATTTTGAAAAAAAACACTCTTATAAAGTGCATATAGCGCAACATCCTGAGTTATTTCTTTCAGTGCATTTGCCTCATCATCTGAAGTTTTAGGATTATACATATCTAATTTTTTTTGAATAACGTCTTTCACTTATTCATACCCCTCTATTAAGACATTTGCGAGATTTCTGGTTGTTTCTTTTTTATAACATTCGGAAAATTCCTTAATCTCTTTCGTACTATAATTTTTTACTATAGTTTTCAATTCTTCCAAATCAATTCTCAGATCAAGATCAAGATCTTCCAATTTAAGATAACTTTTTTTCCTTAAATATACCAGATCAAATAGGGCGCGAAGAGCAGACGCGATCATAGTTTGGTTTTCATTATTTTTTTCAACATCTAAAAAAAATGGCCGTACCGGAATATAGGCATAAGAAAAAAAGCCAAACGGCGTCTCATATTCCTTGTATTTTTTTTGATAACAGGCAGACGTGGTCTCATAAACTGCTTCAGGAATAAGTCCGTAAAAAGATAACGCAGACTCAAACGAAAGATAACTATAGACTTCCACATAATGTTTGAGGGGTAATATCGAAAAAAAGTTTACAAAAAGAATCAAATAGGTTTCCCTACCAATAATATAAACAAAACCATGGAGGGAAACCATGAGCATTCGTTTAAATG
>JADGBS010000360.1:0-2675 GCA_015231325.1 Oligoflexia bacterium
TGTAGCTGCCTCTACTTAAGCTGTCCACCTTCTCTAATTTTTCCTGTCGATCCTTCCGTGCTTTCTCTATACAGCTTTCACACTGTGGACACTTCGAGCACATCACTGGATTGGCCTTGGCATCGCTATACCACTCTACATCATCCACTGGAATTTTATCTACGTATGAAATCTTCAACACTTTATCAATTTCGAAATAGGCGTCACTAACAAAAACAGTACCGCGCTTACGAAACCATTGCTTACCAAGGTTCTTCTCATAAGGGAAATTGTAAAAGACGTTCTCCGATTTTACTTTAGTCTCAAAAGAAACCGGACCTATTTGTCCCCAAGTCCAAGTAACATACGGATTTACCTCCAATCTTCCGGCATTGCGAATGTAGCGATTAGGTGTCCATACTCCATTTTGACCGAATGCCCCAGTGTAGGGAGTGTGTTGACGGAATATCACATAAGAGGTATCGCCGCCTATCGAAGCGTTTTTAAAAATTGGCCAACTGTTATAAAAAAGCGGAAATGGTGCAATTTGCATTGAGGTCTTGGGCAAAATTTGTACATAATTACGATCAAAGCTATGAGCATCCTCCACTAAAAGATTACGATTGTAGTATCCTTCCAAGCTAAAATTCAGCAAAGAATTTTTAAGATCAAAAAACGTACCAATCTCTGGTAATTCTGGGCCCATCGTCCGCGCAGGAGCATAACTAGTAAAATCCCCAAAGACGTCATAATCTTTGGATTTGGCAGCGTAGAGGTGATGATTTAAGTAATTTCCAAATTGAAAATGATGTTCATAATCC
The DNA here is from genome assembly GCA_015231325.1 of Oligoflexia bacterium. Taxonomy (GTDB): domain Bacteria; phylum Bdellovibrionota; class Bacteriovoracia; order Bacteriovoracales; family Bacteriovoracaceae; genus JADGAN01. Next base: position 801 of record JADGBS010000360.1, read on the forward strand.
GTGAAGTGACGAAAAAAAAAGCCCGTTTTCTCTTCGCTAGGATAGCGGTTGCGGTCATCGATCCTACGAGTGTCTTCTTTTGGATACATGTAGAAACGATCCCATGCCTGCAAAGAATGAATCTCCAACCACTTTGATTCCCCAAAAATTTTGCGATACTCCATTTCGTCGGTAAAACCTCTATCCCCTACCGCCGCAGGAGTCAAGGTTAAGTCACTACTATCATTGATCGCCCAAAACCAAGCTTGTCGATATTGCATTCCATTTTTCAAATTCAAAGACAACTGGGGAAAGAGCAAACCAGTTTGACGACCATGCTTTATCGGCAAAACTATGTAAGGCAGATAAAGCATTACTACGCCATTGGATTTGATTAACGCTTGTGAGACATGCACATATTCGTGCAAGATCAAACGTACTTTTTTTCCATAAATGGACCAAGACTCCGGACAATCAGTACAAGTCGTGTATTCTGAATTCTCGGCAATAATTAGAGTGGGAGAAATGCGTGAAATGCGTTCCCCCACCACCGTGTAACCATCGGATAAAATGCGGGCATTGGTAACAACCAGTAGACCACTATTGAAATTATAATACAGCTCCTGACCATACATAGTCATCTGTGGACCAGTGTAACGCACATTCCCTTTTACCTCTAAGGTCCCGGCATCCATGGAGAGAGTGGCCTTTTCCCCATAAAGCGTCTCCCCTAGATAGTTAATCACCGCGTTACCCACCGCTTCGAAAACATTTTCCCGCACCTTCCTAATTCCGTGATCGGAAGTAACATGGATAGTATCACCGAAGGTGTATTGAAAGGGGCCACCCGCCCAGGCGACCTGCTGTACTAGCGCTAACAATAGCGCCGATAATAGCGCCGATAATAGCGCCGATAATAGCGCCGATAAAAATCCCGTTGCTAGATACTCAACTTTGCTCCTCTTTGCAATACATAATCTTGCACACAACCAATGAAATAATATGATCCCGTAACTAAGATTCTTTTGCTTGCTGGTCCACGAGACATCTCCACATTTTTTTCCACATTTTCCTTCATATTTTCCTTCACATTTATGTCCACCGAATCGATCCACTCTCGCCAATTGCCCACCCATTGAATATTCCGTGTGTTAACCATGCTTATGCTTGTGCTTGTGCTTGTGCTTGCTACGTTTACATCCTTCGTATGATCCACATTCGTACGATCCACATTCTCCGCAAACTTTTTGAAAAAGTCACCTCCTATATCTATTTTTAATGCTTTTGGATGATCAAACTCTGTGAGGTAAATGCACTTGCGACCGGCAGATTGTTGGCCCATGTCTATAAACAAACGCAAAATTTGTGCCGGTTCCTCGGGATAAGAACGTTTTGACAATGCCATTAGAACACAATCAATCTCCATGTCGGGATCACTTCCTTTGTTCCCTAATGAATCTAGCAATTTTCTTACCCCATCGAGATTATGGGAGCCAAAAAATAATAATTCCAATTGCCGATACCTGATGCGCTCACCACGCCCCTTGTAGCGGTTAACTGTGGTCGTCACTATCTGCGTTAGCTGCGTGCGGTTGAGCATCGGCAGCAGTTCTTGAAATAGAGCGGTGGCCAACTGCTGATTACGTTCTCTAAAAGAATGTTTGGTGGTTAGCTTTCCCTCTGAAAAAAGATCGCACCAAGGAATTGCATTCTGAGCACAATAATCCTCAGTTAATTGCCGACAGTAAGCAAGTTCTAGAGAAGTCAATAACGACACTCCCGGACGAGTGATCCCTAATTTTTCATGTAAAATAGTGCGATATTCTTTACCAAGAATATCTTGATGGTCACGAGAGATAGAAGTAATCGCAGTCAAATGCGGAGTCATCAGATTGA
>JADGBS010000360.1:2685-3302 GCA_015231325.1 Oligoflexia bacterium
TCTTTTAGAGAACGTAATCAGCAGTTGGCCACCCAGTCCTACTTCTACGACACAAACCTCAAGCGGCGGATCGCGACGATCATTGACAAAATCAAAAAATGCCGCAAGCATCAGTTCGTAATAACTTAACCCTTGACCTAGATCCTGAGCACGAGCAAATTCACGTTGCAACCGTTGCTCTAGTAACGGATAAGCAATTAATTCTCCATCAACACTAATACGTTCGCAAACACTAAGCACATGAGGCGAAACAAAAAGAGCGTGTCTAATTTTTGCCGCACACAACAAATGCGAAAGATGATAGACTGTCTCACCTTTGCCATTACTGCCACCCACAATCACAACTTTCATCTTTTGTTGCATAAAGCGCTGTAGTTGGTAATCCAGCACTCGCCGCAAGCGGTCCATTCCATCCTTGAACTTTTCCCGCCCTACATGTTGCAAACACCAATTTTCTAAACGCTGCTCCCACTGAGGAGAATAAGACCACTGTTGATTTGACTCCATATACTTCATACTTCACACTTCATACTTCATACTTCATCTGCCAAATACTTTTGACGAATTTTATTAGAAGTTCCATCCTTTTCCAGTTCTTCTATCCCTTCATTAAGGAC
>JADGBS010000361.1:0-1839 GCA_015231325.1 Oligoflexia bacterium
TGGTTGTGGTTCACTGTACTTTTCGCCAATTTTGCAGAGTCAGTCGCTGAGGGAAAAGGAAAGGCCCAGGCCGATTTTCTAAAGAGTACCAAAAACGAGACGCATGCCCGTAGAATGATATCCAGCGATAACTCGGCCGATAACTCGGCCGATAACTCATCTGATAACTATGAAACAGTTCTAGCAAAGAATCTAAATGCTGGGGACATTATCCTCTGTGCTGCCGGTGATGTCATCCCCATTGACGGAGAAATTATCGAAGGAATCGCGAGTATCGATGAATCTGCCATTACCGGAGAATCGGCGCCAGTAATTCGCGAAGAGGGGAACGACAATTCTTCGGTAATGGCCGGAACCAAAGTAATCAGCGACTCAATTAAAATTCGCATAACCTCCTCTCCTGGTGAATCTTTTTTGGACAAAATGATATCCTTAATTGAAAGTGCTACTCGCAGACCAACTCCCAATGAGATCGCCTTAAATTATCTATTAACATCCCTCTCTCTGATATTTATTTTTGCAGTTTTTAGTTTACGCTACCTGGTGATCTATAGCAGCGGTGCCAGCGGAATTGACGGCGGAAGCACAGCTGAAACAGTAAGTATTCCAATATTAATTTCATTATTGGTCTGTCTAATCCCTACCACTATTGGAGGCCTACTCTCTTCGATCGGCATTAGTGGCATGGAACGACTCTTTGCTAAGAATATACTGGCCAAAAGTGGCAGGTCGGTAGAGGCGGCCGGGGATATTGACGTTATCCTCTTGGACAAGACTGGCACCATCACTGTCGGCAACCGGATGGCAACTGCCATTCTCCCAGTAGCACAAATTACCGATCAAACATTAGCAAATGCCATTTATTTGTCGTCTTTAGAAGACAAAACCCCTGAAGGAAAATCAATTATCCAACTAGTTTTATCTAAATACAATATCAGTAATAATCATCAATCTATGCGCTTTATCCCTTTTAGCGCCGAAACAAGAATTAGTGGGGTAGATATCCTTGATGAAAATGACGTAGTCGTACGATCAATTCGTAAAGGTGCTAGCGAATCTATAAAAAAATTTATAATTCATGAACAGGCAAAAGAACAGGCCAACGCGCAAAGAAAGAAACAATTAGAGAATTTTAACATCAGTGCCCTCGACCACTGGATCCAACAAATCTCTATGCAGGGAGGGACACCGTTGTTAGTCGCAGAAGGAGAACACCTCCTCGGGGGAATTCACTTAAAGGACGTCATTAAAGAGGGTCTCAGCGAACGCTTCAAAAATTTACGAAAAATTGGGATAAGAACGATAATGATAACTGGTGACAATCCCTTAACCGCGGCCGCTATCGCCGCAGAATCCGGGGTTGACGATTACATTGCTGAGGCCAACCCAGAAACAAAACTTAGAAAAATTCGTGAGGAACAAAATAAGGGACATATGGTAGCAATGATCGGTGATGGAACCAATGACGCCCCTGCATTAGCACAAGCGGACGTGGGTATCGCAATGAATTCTGGCGGGCAGGCCGCAAAGGAAGCATCGAACATGGTCGATCTGGATAATGATCCGAGCAAACTCCTAGATGTTGTAGAAACTGGTAAACAAATCCTAATTACTAGAGGGGCACTGACAACTTTTAGTATTGCCAATGATATCGCTAAATATTTTGCAATATTACCAGCAATTTTAGTAGGAGTCTATACCGTCAATGGTCACTCCATTTTTAGTTTTTTGAATTTAATGCGATTATCCTCTCCCAAAAGCGCTATCTTAAGTGCAGTCATTTTTAACGCTCTAATAATCGTTGCGCTAATTCCTCTAGCAATTAAGGGCGTACAATAT
>JADGBS010000361.1:1892-3295 GCA_015231325.1 Oligoflexia bacterium
GGTTAGGAGGAATTATGCTCCCGTTTATTGGGATAAAAATTATTGATATAATTGTCACGTTATTTCACATGGTGTAGCTAATTATGCAAAAAAAATTGATTAATTCTTTTATAATGTTATTGATATTCACCGCTATTACCGGCGTTGCCTATCCTTTTTCGGTATACTTGATAACACACCATTTTTTTCCCTATCAAAGTCACGGAAGTTTAGTTTCTACTAGCACCAATACGGATATGCCCTTGGACACTTCTAGTAAAAATACAGTACTTATCCGGGGGTCGATGTTGATTGGTCAAAGATTTTACTCCTCAAAATATTTTTGGGGCAGACCTTCTTTAGTCAACTATCAGGCGCAAAACTCCGGGGGTAGCAATCTCTCTCCCACTGATACTCGACAATTTAGTGCAATTGCCCAAAGAAAGACATTATTAATACAGAACAATCCCCACACATTCCTCCCAGATCAGACAAATTTTCCTGCCCCTGATTTGCTGCTGGCATCCGCCTCAGGATTAGATCCCCAAATTAGCAAAGAAGCGGCGTTATACCAACTAGATCGAGTATCTGCCGCTCGTCAATTGCTCCTAAATAAAAAAGTTGAATTACGCTCATTAATTTTAGAAAATAAAAGTAAGATCAACCTACTTTTGTTAAACCTGCAGTTAGATGAGTTTACATCTAGATAATTTGAGTGAATAGCAACTCCCCAAGGACATAATTGATGAAGGCCACTCCAGATGAACTGCTAAAGATTATTACCAATCGTGAATCAGGATCGTCAGAAGGAAGACTAAAAATCTTTCTGGGTATGGTGGCAGGAGTGGGAAAAACCTACAGTATGCTCACCAACGCCCATGACCTCAAAAAAAATGGCATCGACGTGGTAGTTGGTTATATTGAAACCCACGGGCGAAAGGAAACAGAGGCACTGCTCGCTGGTTTAGAGATTGTTCCCCGTAAAGGCATCCTTTATAAGGAAAAGACATTCTATGAAATGGATACCGATGCAATTATTAAGCGCGCGCCCCATTTAGTTTTAGTTGATGAAATAGCGCACACTAATATACCAGGATCGAGACACCTTAAACGTTACCAAGATGTGGAAGAGATTTTGGCATCCGGTATCAGCGTTTATTCTACGTTAAATATTCAACACATTGAAAGCTTAGCAGACACCGTTCGTGAAATTACCAACATCGAAATTAGAGAAAAAATCCCAGATTCCATTATTGATCGTTCCAATGAAATTGTATTAATCGATCTTGCCCCCGGCCAAGTGATCGATCGCCTAAATGCAGGAAAAATTTATTCACCAGAAAAGATTCAACAATCCTTGGGGAATTTTTTTTCCAAAGGAAATCTTACCGCCCTTCGTGAATTATCATTACGCCTACTCGCTG
>JADGBS010000362.1 GCA_015231325.1 Oligoflexia bacterium
GTTAGGAGATCAGCAGCAGCGGCAACTGCAGGGAGATGAATATAAAATGTAGTTCCCTGGCCCAATATTGATTTGACTTTTATGTTTCCCCCGTGTTTTTTAATTACAGAATGGGCCACTGCAAGTCCAAGGCCGCTTCCCGTTTGCTTGGTTGTAAAATATGGATCGAATATCCTTGGAAGATGCTCAGCAGGTATTCCACCTCCCTGATCGGTTATGCATATGCATACAGATCTACCGGATTTATTATCGACATCAGTACCAATATCAGTACAGGCATCAGTACAGGCATCAGTATAGGCATCAGTTTCAACATATACATTTCTTGCGGATACGCTGATTAAACCTCCCATGGGCATTGCCTGCTTTGCATTGAGGACAATATTATTTATCACTTGTCCAATCTGGTTTTCATCTATCTTGCACTGGTACAGATCATCAGGAAGATTGAGAGCAAGTTTGAGATTGGTGCCACTTAACGCAAAATTAGTGCTTTCCTTTATTACTGGGCCAATATCGGCAGCTTTTGTTGCTGGCAGCCCTCCCTTGGAAAAAGTAAGCAACTGATAAGAAAGATTCTTGGCCCGTTTGTACATTTTTATCGCTTGAGAAAGATTATCTGAAATCTCGTCAAACTTTCCCTCAACACAATTGCTTTTTGCAAGTTCGATATATCCAAAAATTCCACTGAGAAGATTGTTGAAATCATGGGCAATCCCGCCAGCGAGAACCCCCAGTGACTCAAGCTTTTCCGCCCGATGGATAATCTCATCATTTTTCTTACGCTCAGAGATGTCTTGAATAGCGCCGACCACCTTGATCGTCTTTCCATCTTTTCGAATTGACCTACCAATAACGCGAATCCAGATATGCTTTCCTTTTGCAGTAATAAGAGGCATTTCTAGATCAAATTGCTTACCGAAATTAATGGACTGTTGAACTGCCTGCAGGATAATAGGTCTGGCCTCTTGGGGACAAAACTCCATCCATTTTGTCACATCAGGGTGATAATCCGGACCTACCTCAAGTATCCGATAGACCTCTTCAGACCAGATTTGCGACATTGTGCTTACAACAAATTCCCATCCTCCAATTTTTGCTATTTCGCTTGCGGCCTGTAAAAACATCCGATTCCTGATTATCATATTTGCTACACGTTTTTCTTCAGTAATATCTCTGAAAAACCATACACGGCCAAAACAGATGCCGTTTGTATCAACCATTGGAGAAGAATGGCGGTCTAATACCCTGCCGTCCTTTAATAATATTTCTTCACGGGAAATTTCACTTTTGTTTTCATAAAGGGATCTAACTCTGTCCAAAAATTCCTTAGGATTTTGAAGTTTACTCATGACTGATTGAAGGGCCAGATCATCAGACTTTTTCTCAATTACTTCAGAAGGTATGCCCCAAATAGAAATAAATTTGTTGTTATATAAAATAATCTTACCTGTGTTATCAACCACCAGAATTCCGTCGGGAGATGCTTCATGTTGTGTCGAGAGAATGAGATTACTCAATTTTAGTGTCTCTCTGCTTTCCCTTAGCTCCTCAATAATTTTTTGTTTTTCTGTGGTGTCTTTATAAATAGCGACAACAAGACCGCTTGGGAGTTTGAATACATAATTCTCCACCCATTGTGAGATGCGATTATCTTTGTATTCTGTTAGGGGCAGTTCCTGTGGTTTGCCAGTAGCATAAACACGGCGAAGTATGTCCAGAAGACCGAACTCCTTCACAAAAGGGAATATTTCAGTAACCCTCCTTCCTACGATTTTTTTTAAACTGACTGTAGACACTTCCTGCCCACGACGATTTATATCCACAAACACGAAGTCTTGCCCATCGTCAACTGCACTGTAGATTGCAACTCCATCATCCATGTTGTTGAAAAGCTGCTTGAACATCTCATTGTGCTCATCAGAATCAGGTGAAGAAAAAATACGTTTTATTACTTTGAATACTTTGTTAAACAAAATCATTCATATCTCCTGGTTCCATATCTCCGATGACATATCTCATGACGGCATATCTTATGACTCCATGTCTCATAATCCCATGTTATATAAATATTATTATATTATGATTTAATCATTATAAAAACTAGATCGAATACCTGACTAGTTCGAGTATTTATGTAAAAATTGGTATCTGTTAGAAACGGGCCAGAAACAGGCAGGCAGAAATAAGAATTTAATTAATTACCCAAGTGTCACCAGAGACAAAGAGGTCATGGACCCGTTTTTCTGGACGTTTGGATTTAACTTCTTGCAACTGCGTTAATACTTTTTCTTCGTAGGTAGGGTGTTCTATCGACCGAAAGACTCCTAGTGGCAATGGGTGGTTGGGATATTTAAATGAAGTTAACAAATTGGCCAAAAACGGCGATTCTTTTTTCTCGTCATGAATAAGGAGATCTTTTTCTTTGATTCCACTGCTGCCGGTGCTGCCATTGCCTTCTCCTGACGGAACCACAGGAACTACTCTGGCCTCTGGTTCAGCACCCCCTAGTAAAATAATCCCCTTGTCGCGCTTAGTGCCAAAGACCATCGGTTTGCCGTGTTCGACACGAATAGTATTTTCATCACGGGTATTACGGTCAGAATAAATATTGTGGACTCCGTCGTTAAAGATTACGCAATTTTGTAAGACCTCCACTATGGATATGCCTTTATGTTGATATGCCTTCAGCAATATCTCTTGCATATGTTTCAGATCGTTATCAATGGTGCGCGCGAAGAAAGTTGCTCCGCTGCCGATTGCTAAGGCGGCAGGAGAAAACGGATATTCAACGGTGCCGTAGGGAGAAGATTTGGTGACTAGTCCCATTTCTGAGGTAGGAGAATATTGGCCTTTGGTTAATCCGTAAATTTGATTGTTAAAAATGATGATATTTAAATCAATATTTCTGCGGATAGCGTGAATAAAGTGGTTTCCTCCAATGGAGAGCGAATCTCCATCACCGGTGGCCACCCAGACACTTAAATTCGGATTATGAATTTTTAGACCAGATGCGACGGCCACCGCTCTACCGTGAATGGTGTGCATTCCGTAAGTATTCATGTAATAGGGTAATCGGGAAGAGCAACCAATTCCAGAAATAATGCTAATATCTTCTCGTTTTTTGCCGAGCTTAGCACAAACACTTTGAATTGCCGCTAAGATGGAATAATTGCCACATCCAGGGCACCAACGTACTTCCTGATCGGTGCTGAAATCTTTTTTGGTGTAAGAGGTATAAG
>JADGBS010000363.1:0-2540 GCA_015231325.1 Oligoflexia bacterium
GCATAATAATAAAAGTTATGATTATACTAGGAGCTGGTTATGGTTTTATACGTACCGATTACGAGACAAATGTCCTTATAAAACATGAAAGTTATTTTGTAATAATTGTTTAGGAGGTTTATTTGTTTAGAAGATTTATGAGGATCAAACCTCTGTCATTAATGTTTGCTCTTTATCTTTCTTTTGCACCCATTGTATGGCCTGGCGGTGGTCAACCAAAACAACCGATATGTAATCCAATATCACAAAATAACCAAAATCGAAATGCTGAACCAGTAACTACTTTGATTCAAAATATGGAAGAAATTAACTTTCACTACAATTCTTGGTGGTTTGGAATCCGTCGTAATGAGAATAGTTGTACTCTTGCAAATAAAATATTGCAACAAAACCCGACACTAAAGACCGAACTGATCACCATTGGCATTTATCCAAAAATAAACTGTGAAAATGCCTTTAAAACACTAAATGAGTTAGTCAGGAAGATTAATAGCGTAGGTTATGACAGCGGAAAAGAAAAATCTAACTTCGAAAAGGCGCTTAAAATATTAAATTGTATAATAAAAAAAATCTATAGAAATAAAACACAAACGCTGGAAGAAGTATGTAAAACGCAATTTGATAAAGATGAGGCAAAAGAATTTAGGGACGCTGCTCATCTATGGAATCTGAAGGGTGTGTGGTCGAATATGTTCGATGGTAAAATAAGTGATAATGCATTTTCTACTTTCCTCAAAATGGCATTAGGCGATGAATACTATAAAGAGCATGTAGCAAATCTAGTTTATGGTGACAACAATAATCTTGGTAATAAATGTGCTGACAAATTGCCTCCGTGCTTTCTACCTTTGGTTCTTACTACAGGTTCGGAAAGAAACCATATAGTACTATTGACCGTTACTGGTAGTAAGGGTAACGAAAAGTACACCTACTACGATCCGCAAGGCCGTAGTAGACTTTGCAGTGAAACTCGTAAATTACGAGACACAGGAACTGCCATCAATGAGTCCGAACCTTTTAAAAATATATGCAAACAACCAGCAAGAAAAAGTAAAATAACAAACAAGTCCGGTGAACAATCATTCGTTGATGTGATTGATTGTGGGGCATATGTCTCAAGAGAGATACTACTCACCTCCAATCCAGAAGTGCGAGAAAATCGACCGCAATTTCCGCTAGACGGAGACATTACTCAATTTAGGGCAGAGGCAAGTAGGCAATTATCCAGTCACGCTGCTAGTAGTTTAAGTTTAATGCATGGCCCCCCGCCAGCTCTACCCCCGGCCAAAGCAACTGAAAAAATAGATGAAGAAGAAGATGGATCAATCTTAATCAATTAAGAAATCTCGTCTAACAACAAACTATTAGTATTGTTGCTAAATCGTTGAAGATTCTATTTTTCTATCTTTTGAAAAAGCGGACGAGTCACCGCTGTATAAAGCAAATGGCATATATATGCTACCAGTATGCTAACAGGGATAGCGACCACTGTTACTAATGTTTGTTGAAAATAAAAGTTTGCCTGATCTCCTTCAAACAACCGCAGCTCGCGGAAAAGCTCTATGGTATAAATTAATACGTGATAGTGAACTAGAAAAATCCATAAACTAATGCTTCCCAAAAAACTAAAAATCTTGGACCAGCTCACTCGACGAACAAACAGCGCCTCTCGGTAGTAAAAGAAAAGATGGAATGTCGCCACACCAAAGAAATAACGCGAGTTGTAGTAATAATCATTGGTTACTAGAATATACACAAGATAATACACCATGATCAAAATCCACAAGAACAGTCCACCTGCCGCCCGCTCTCGGTCATAATTAAGAAAGAATTTACGGGCGTAAACGCCATAAGCAAATGGAAATATATATTTAGTTGCCAGAGGAAAATCTTTCCAAAACCAAAAGTATGGATACACCTCGGAGATTAGCGAAATTAATAAGACTAACATCAACGGCAAAGCTGCCAAGAAACTTACCCTAAACCCCTTACCAGAAGGATTTCCGCCTCCCACCACAATTTTGTCTCCAAGTCCCAAAAAAAATACTAAAAATGGATAAATAAAATAGCACTGAAAAAGAACCATCATAAAATAAAAAGGAACATCCCCCTTTCCAGTGAGCAGTAAAGTTAAAATTTTCCCTATGGGTTTATCATAATGAAAAAGAATCGTACAAAGAATATACGGAGGGATAAGTCGTAGTAATTTTTTATTATAAAAAGCGAAAATTGATTTACGCTCTAGCTTAAAAGGGGTCAACAAAATCCCTGAGCATAGCAAAAACAAAGGAATAGTAAAGCGCAGAACGTTGTTTACAAAATTACCAAGGTAATAATAAAAGTGATCTTTTTCGTAATATATCCAATAATCGCGATCGTCCTTATAGAGGTAAACTACATGAATCAAGATTACGGCAATAATTCCTACACCTTTTAGCCAATCAAAAAAATGATCGCGTAAATCAGGCCGCACTCGACGTTCACCCTGACGTTCGCTTTTGCTACAAGAGTCATCAATTGGCGTCTCTGCCAACTTCTCT
>JADGBS010000363.1:2567-3272 GCA_015231325.1 Oligoflexia bacterium
AGTAAAAGTTTGCTACAACGTTTAAGTAAAGAGGATATTGCTGGACTATCTCCGTCGGAAAAATACGACATTTATGCTGGAGATTACAATTATACACTAACCAGAGTGATTGCAATACTGATTGTAACGCATCCATATTTCTTTAGTTCCTCTCAATAAAAATAGATTAATTCTGTTTGTACGACCCAGCTGCAAAATAAACCCTTTTGCTACTCGGTAGGCCAATCAACATTCTAAAGCGAAACCTTTAGACAAAGTGAGAAAATTTATTGCACAGGCAGTAATTGACTATACAAAATGGTTGGAATGGACTACTAGAACGGCCTAAATGTGCCTAAAATTGTGGTAGATCTAACTTACTACCAGATCTGCTACATCTGCCACAAAATTATTGACAGCACGAGTTGCGACAGTGTAACAAGTAGACTCTTTTTGTATCCATTATTTTATTTCAACTCAAAAGGAGTTAACACATGAAGCAACAGCGTTTGTATCTTTATCTAGTCGCTATTTCTATGCAAATGACTTTCGCTCTTAGCGCATTTTCGATGTCCGCCTGGGATCACGAAAATGATCCATCAATAATCGATGGAGAAGATACTCAATATCAATTTGAGTACAACCTTGCAAAACTACCGCTAGCAGGACAACTTACAGTGAAACCTTGGACTGATAGCTATTGGCCGACTGTCCGAGGTGGAATTA
>JADGBS010000364.1:0-957 GCA_015231325.1 Oligoflexia bacterium
CCAATGTAGAAGTAATAGTGAAAAGTATTAAAGTGCGAACGGATATTTCTATGCCGGATATTTGTCAAAAACAATAACTATTACAAATAGTAGTTTGTTTTACATTGCATGTTTTTATTAAATATAAATTTAATCATTCTTTTAGGAGATTTTGCTATGAGAAATCTATTCTGTTCTGTATTCTCAGTAATTGTCGCTTTTTCATATGCAGGAAGCGCTTTTGCTGGCAATAGGATCACTTCACCAAATGACACCGTTTCACGATGCGCCAGTGTGCCCGTTCCTACAGAAAAATGTGAGAAAAGAAGAAAAAAGGCTCTTTCTGAACACTGTATTAATCAAGAAGAGTATAATTCTCTAGTTGGATATGGTTCCTTTCCCATGTGCGATTTTGATACAAATCCGCCAGAATTGATGGGTTGGTGTGCTTGTGGCTGTTTTGATTCATCGGTAAATATACTTACTGTTACTGATGATGGTTTTTTGTGGAAGTCTGCTGGACAAATAATTATTGATTGGAAGAGCACAAAACTGGCTTCTCTTCAGTCGGAGTCGTCTTTAGATAATTTTTCCTTCGCAGAAAGTGATATTCGCTTAGCAACAACAGGCGTTGAAAAGCAAGATCTTTTCAATATCGAGACTGAAAATGGCAAGGGACTGAAATTGACAGGAGAGCATCCCGTGTTGTTATCTAATGGGCTAATGATTCCTGCCAAAGATCTTAAAGTTGGCGACAACCTCATAGGTATCGATGGAGAGAAAAAAGCTATTTTGGCTATAGTCCGCAGTGGAGCGGGATCAAGTGTTATGAACTTTGCAATAGAGAAAAATAATAGCGATAAAGCTGCTCATATTATAGCTGCTGAAGGTGTTTTAGTAGGTGACTTGGTGTGGCAAGGGTCGCTGCAAGAAGAAGAGAAGGCCCTTTTTGTTAGACAATAAAATTTATGACTGTGT
>JADGBS010000364.1:1012-3264 GCA_015231325.1 Oligoflexia bacterium
AAACCGGGGTCTCTTCTACCCACTCGTGGTAGGTGATTACAGTCGTTAATTAGCTGATAGGTAAACCACTAGTTTGACTTCATCTATGATTTTGAGCCACTGATCCCAGCTTTTATTTAAGGAGCATTTGTTATGAAAAATGTTTTTTTGTTTTCTTTGTTTTTGGTTATAACTGTCTCTTTATATAGCAAAAATGTCATTGCCAGCGATTGCTTACGCAACAGTTTTGGAAGTCTCAGAATGACAATAAGGAGGGGGGAAAAACCCACTCCACCCAGAAATAGAGTAACCACACCAGTCGATCCTGCCGTACGATGTGCTAATCAGCCATCAGCTGAAAGATGTGAGCAACTTAGAAAGAAAGCTCTTTCCTCTGGTTGTATCAATACGGAAGAACTCGTTTCTTTAGTCAAATTCGGTGCGTATCCCGTATGTGATTATGATGATAATCCTCCAACAATGAGCACATGGTGTCCCTGCGGTTGTTTCGATTCCTCAGTAAATGTACTCACCGCTAACAATAATGGATTTTCATGGAAGCCTGCGGGACAAATAGTTATTGATTGGAAGAGCACAAAACTGGCTTCTCTTAGGACGGATTCGTTCTTGAATGATTTTTCTTTCAATGGAAATAAAATTAGCTTAGTAACAACGGGTGTTGAAAAAATAGATCTCTTTAATATCGAGACTGAAAATGGTAAGGGACTTAAACTGACAGGTGAGCATCCCGTGTTGTTATCGAACGGGATAATGGTTTCTGCCAAAAATCTTAAAGTTGGCGACAACCTCGTAGGTATCGATGGAGATAAAAAAGCTATTTTGGCCATAGATCGAAGTGGCGCGGGATCAACTGTTGTCAACTTTGCGATAGAGGAAAACGATGGTGATAAATCTGCTCACATTATAGCTGCTGAAGGTGTTTTGGTAGGTGACTTGGTATGGCAAGGGTCACTGCAAGAAGAGGAGAAGGCTCTTCTAGTAAGGCAGTAGTATTTATGCTCGATTGATAATTTTTGTCTTGAAAATGAATTTCAGGGCAGTACCAACACATTTCTGCAGAAGGATGTAAATTTAATTCGCTGAGTAGAAAGATACTATTTTGGTTTTTTATACTTTTGGATTTTTTAAATCGTCAATGTACTGGTGTCATAAAGAGGGTTTAGAAACAGAGGGGGGGCATACCGGATCGTTTTAAGGAAGGAGAAAGGTTTATAAATTTTTACATATCGGAAATTAATGAGTAAGAGTGATTGTTGTTATAGGTAGTGAAGTTCATCTTTGATTTGGAGATTTTTATTATGAAAAATGTGTTCTTGTCTCTTTTGTTTCTGGTGGCGTCTGTTTTTTTGCATGTAGGAAGCGCTTTTGCTGGCAATAGGATTACGGCATAGGATTACGGCAGAAGATGACCCTCATGCAGAATGCCGTGCTAGTTTTACTTCTGAGAAATGTGCCAAAATAAGGAAAAGCGCCCTTGATATAGACTTCCACATAATGTTTAAGGGGTAATTTTAAAAAGGTTTACAAAACGAACTAAATAGATTTCCCTACCAATGTTGCAAAACATAAAATGGAGGGAAACCATGAGCATTCGTTTGAACGCTTCACCTAGCACTATAAAGGGACTGAGAGCAAAGTCAATTTTGCTAAACAAATGGGAAATTTAAAATTGTTCCATCGTGTCCAAACATTACTGTTAGTAGCTTTAGGGATACGATATGATGATATTTCAAACCAAATGGCAATAAGTTTGGATTCTATACGATGTTTAGTTAACTCGTTCTTAGCAGAAGTTTTTTCTTCACTAACTGTTGGTAAATCAACAGGAAGAAAACCAAAATTAACAAAGACCCAAAAGAATTTGCTAAAAGAGATGATAAAAAAAGGATCGGAGGCAAATGGTTTTTGTTCTGGTTGCTGGAACTCGGCCATGATACAAGAATTAATTCGAATTAAATTTAGCGTTTTTTACTCTGCAAAATATATTGTCAACCTTCTTAATAATTTTGGTCTCAGTTATCAGAAAGCAAAATTTGAATCTTGTAATTTGGATCCCAAAAATCGTGAAGAGTGGCTAAATAAGACCTTTCCAAAATTATTTGCATTGGCCAAAAGAAAAAAATCCTTATTACTTTTCGGTGATGAGTGTTCATTTCCAATGTGGGGAAGTCTCAGTTATACATGGGCAGAAAAGGGAATTCAGCCGGTGATTAAAACATCAGGAAATAGAAGGGCCTGTAAAGTTTTTGGGG
>JADGBS010000365.1 GCA_015231325.1 Oligoflexia bacterium
CAAAATTCTTTAAAATCTCTTTGATTCTGTTAAAAGTATCATTGTATTGATTATTTAACAAATTAATCCCTTCATTTACTGTATCTATTTCAATACACTCAGACAAAGATACTTCATGACTATAAGCTTCACTTTTACTAAGATCCTTTTTATTAATTTTTTCAATATTCACATGAATCTGTTCAATTGCTTGTACTACGCGTCTCTTTACATCCAAGATCGTCGCTGCCAAAAAAAACAAAGTAATGAAAGACAGGACAATAACCAAAGAAAGACTTCCTCCATTAAACAAAAATTCAATCCATTCGTCAGAATTTATACTCCTTTGTTGCAAAAATTCACTCTCTATTTTTTTATTGAAATCAAATAGGAGCGGAACGAATTGCTTGTTGTATTGAATTGAAATTTCTGTAGCGATTGCGCTAACAGTCATAGTGGAGGTTGTGCCATCAGCACCGGTTGATGTCGATGTCAGCGTGGATGCCGCCGGAGCTGTCGTTGGTGCCGCAGCTGTTGAAGCAGCTGCCGAGGCAGCTGCCGAGGCATTCCCAGAAGGCAATTCTACTTGACTCAATTGACTTTGACGTAAAAATCTTTTATTCAACACTGATGACAATTTTTCGATTTTTTTAAAGTCCTCAAAAAGTTGTGTATTAAACGAATCCAAGAATATTTTATGGGCCTTAATTTTATCTGGCCGTGGTAGATATTTACTTAAAAACGACCTTATCTGATCCGGATTTTCATCAACAGCAACCATATTTAAGGCATTAGGATATGTCTTCTCATACAGTTGAAGTGTGGACTGGATTTCCCTTAGCGCGTTTATCCTATTCAACTGTTTTTCAAAAACATTTCTTACAATTATTGTGTACGCAATAGCGATCGCAATTACCAACGAAACAAATCCCATTAATAAAATGGTGATCAAATCAAACCGATTTTTCAAAACCTGGGTATTTTTTTTGGGTTGCACGTAAATCTCCCTCCAATTATCTCATCTAATATTCAGATAATCATCCAAAGGACCATTCGAATGGCCCTTTTTCAGATTTTAGATAGCACATATTAGAAGTATAGGGCATTATCAGATAATAAAAAAGACGGGGGATTATTCTTTGAAATTTACAAAAACTTGAATATTATTAGCATCACTCTTTACCTTGATAATATTCATACCAGGAATATATAAAGGCCGAGAAAAAGAATTCGAATCTATTTTATCGGATGCATCTACGGTTATAAATTTTTTAATTATCGAGTTTTTAGTAATAGCATACTGAATAATATTCCTTACGATTTTCTTTGCAATATCTTCATTCTCCACATTGGCCATTCCAAAAGCTGTTCCAGATTCATTACTATTTGCAGAATTTTGAACAACAACCAATGCTCCATCAGGGGTAACCTGTAAATCCAAGTAAACCTTCATTGCCGAACTCCAAGATTGAGGATCTGCCGCCGCCGTGGTGGTCCCACCGACGTCCCCACCAATGCTAACCGCGATTTGAAAAAAATGTTGCCCACGATCTTTATCCCAGAGAATTTGCGGTGGAATATCCACTACTATCTTTTTTAATGCTCTCTTTATTCCTAAAGTTCTAACAGCATTGGCAGTTAATAGCTCGGCATCTGCTCCACTGACTATAAAAAAATCAAACTGTCTTCTCTGATAAAGTCTATTTAACTCCTGATTTATTAAATCAAGATTAATACGCCCCATCAAATCTGCCTCACACTCTCCCGAATTATGCGACAATTCCCCACTAACATCGTCTTCTTCTACTTTACACGGACGTACTACCTGTAACCTCAATAAATCATGTGAAGTATTTTCTCTCAGCAAAGTTCTTAGCGTAAGCTCTCCACCATTTTCATTTATTGATGATTGAATACTCTTCTTAAGTGTCCCAATAGTACTTAATAAACGCTCAATTTCGTCAGACTCTTCATCAAAATATTTTATTTTACTTCTACGATTTATAACTTCATTAGTACCGGCCACAGCAGTAGTGTCAATGGTACCACCTACACTATGCACTACCCGCACAAACCTACTGCCTCTTCTTCCAACACCCACCATGCTCCGCGCCATCGATCGTAATTCTTCAGATCGTAATCTTTTAATTTTTTTATCGAATTTTTGATAAAAATCCTTCAACTTTTTTTCAATTGCTTCCAACTTCAGAAAGATCTGATGATTGGATGTATGAAGTAGTGAAGGTAAAAAATCCTGAATTGAAAATTCTTGCACCTCTCCACTCACATCCATGTTCCCTTCGCCATGCAATTTAACTGCCCTGAAATCTAAGATGCTCATCGCCTTGGCACTGCCGAAATTTTCGCCCATCAATTTTCTAATATTATCAACATACCCATCAATAAATGTATCAAAGTCATCCAGTACTTTTTTATTTTTTTCATAATCAAAAATATCCTGAAGACCCATTGATGGTAAACCAACCGTCATTTGCTGAAAAATGGGAGAAGTAATCACCATTTGGTTGATCTTACTGAGCAAAATCGGCAATGCCTTTGCATTAATTAAATTACCAATCATAACCATCTTATCTTGACCACTAAGATGTTGGTTTATGCTGCTACTTATATCTAGCGCATTCGTGTATAGCGACAATGTTGGTATAATACTAGATGCTGTTGACATAAGTAGCGAAAATGAAGTGGCACCAATGCTCAGTTTTCGGTCCTCATTCAAGACTGTTACTAACGGTAAATCCTCTCTCTCCCCTGGTAGATCTATCTTAAAAACTCCAGGAAAAACTTCGATCTTACTCTGCTGTATATCAAAATTTATTGGTGAAGCACCAGAAAGTGAGTCTTTAATTTTCACTTTCAACTTTAAAAGCGGACGTATCGGACGTAAAGCATTCAGATCGTTTAATTCGTCATTAAGCTTGAATTTTATTGGATAAAATTTTATGATGGACTCTCCAGCAGCAAGGTTACTGGAAGCATTCACGGTCTTAATATCTAAGTTCAATGACACTAAAAATTCATCCAAAATAATATCTAACGAACAATCACTATCCACACAATGGACATCAACCTTTCCAAATTTAATCTTATCAATTTTTAATTTACCAACCTCCATTCGTACTGGACGAGGAGTAAAATTGGGAATCCAATAATCGCCATCCACAAAAAAATAATCAGGAATTCCGTAACAATTTTTCCAAGCTTCCAACAAACTCATTCTGGCCATTTTTTCAGGAGTACAATTGACAGGGTTGGGACCAATAAT
>JADGBS010000366.1 GCA_015231325.1 Oligoflexia bacterium
CAATATAAGTTAAACTAGAATACATAGATGACTCTCCTTTTTAGTAAAGTTTTATTGCTAATATAATTAAACTTTACCGGGAAATATGCCCTCATTGAAGAGGGGGTCATCTATACCTTCTTTTTTCGTATATGATGACAAGGTCAAGGCCAGATAGCTTCTTCAATATGATGAAGTTTGATATTTTCTTTGAAAAAAATATTTTTTACTACGCAATGCCATAGAAAATATTTGCATGTTTTCCAAGAGATTTGTGAAGACTAACATGTTAATAGTCAATATTACAGTAACAACATTTGAAATATTTAGTGATTTTGAATAAAGAAAATTATTACGGGAGGAGATTTTGTTTCAAAGATGAGAAAGCTATTGAAATTGTTATTCGTAGGTAAGGAAAGTCGACTTTAACGTTACCATTGTCAGATAATATCGTGATAAATTCATCGCTTTAGGAATGAAAGACCAAGAGTTGCTGGTAGGATTGAAAACTTCTCCACTACTAACAGCATGAGCGCCATCATAACCACCGATGAGATAGATCTTGCCATCAACTACACTGCTGGCCGCTGCACTTCTCCATGTATTCATGGGAGGAAGAGGAGACCAAGTGTTTTTGCCCGGATCGAAAACTTCTCCACTACTAACGTTATGAGCACCATCATGTCCACCAATGAGATAGATCTTGCCGTCAACTACACTAGCAGTTGCTTCACTTCTTATAGTGCTCATGGGAGGAATAGGGGACCAAGTGTTGTTGGTCGGATCGAAAACTTCTCCACTACTAAGGGCATGAGCGCCATCAAGTCCACCAATGACATAGATCTTACCACCAACTACGCTGCTGGTTGCTCTAGTTCTTGATTTGCTCATGGGAGGGAGAGGAGACCAGGTATTACTGGCCGGATCAAAAGCTTCTCCACTACTAAGGACATAATTATTATTATCATGTCCTCCAAAGATATAGAGTTTACCACCAAGTATACTGCTGGTTGCATTATTCCTTTGGGTGCTCATAGGGCGGATAGGAGACCAAGTGTTGCTGGCAGGATCAAAAACTTCACCACTGCTTAAAGGTTGAGATTTTTTCGATGCCCCTCCCACGACATAGATTTTGTCATCAATTATACCACTAGTTGCACCACTTCTTGGTGTGCTCATAGGAGGAAGGGGGGAGTAAGCGTTTCTGGCAGGATCAAAAACTTCACCACTGCTTAAATATTGATCTGGTGTAAAACCACCAAAGATATAGATCTTGTACTGGTTTTCGAATAATGGTTGCAGACAGTATTTTTTTGCCTCCTGTATGAATAATCTAAATTCTAAAGGCGTAAATCCATAATCATTAGCGTTTAATGATAAGTGAAAACCAGTTCTCATCGCTTCTAGAAAAAAATTAAAAAATTTGGGATTAGAATCGATAAAAAAATTTCCATCACGATCGCATTCAGAGTTGGAATCGATTTGCCATCTACCTGAAAACATAGATGAAAAATAGGTGTTTTCAAAGTGAGTGAGAGTGCTTATCCTGCAAGCAAGTATTTCTCCTCCGACGTTTAATTTTATGATTGGATCGGAATTTATTCCTATCTTTGTGTCTAGTCCTTCTGCTGCAGCAAATAAATTTAAAGCGGTGAAGAAAGAGAAAGAGGTGCTAAGTAGGATCAGTAGTAATAGAGACATTGTAATTTTTGTTTTCATTGGATCTCCTGCTTTACATGGTCTACTAGTTTTATTCTTTTAGAAAGGTTCATTCTGTTCAGTATTTAGTTAACAGTTCTGCACGTTTTAATCATAAATAACCTCTTTTGTTCTTTTTTCGTTATACACTTGTTAAGTAAAATAACACTTACAATATTTCCATTGTAAACTTTAAATAGATCTATACAGTGAAACTGTATACTAGCACTGACTTATCCTATTTCAAAAAAATTTAACGTAATGAGGGAGAATTCTCCACCTAAAATTTCATTGCGTTAGCTTTGAAATTTAGGTGGAGATGAATCCCTCATTACGTTAAAATGCTATTCTATTCATAATAATTGCAAAAAGATGTGTTAATACATTAGGTTTCTACAGGGGGCGACTATACGGTATAACTGCTACTGAGGGAAGTGTATTTTCTTAAAATAATCTTCCATGATTTTTTGGTAATTTATTTTTTTTAATCCCTCATTAAAAATATTTACCCATCCTTTACTTTCCCGCTTACTGCGACTAAAGCAAATAAATATTTTTTTATTTTCCAAAATTTTGGCATTAAATTGTAATTTGGAAAATTCCGATGATGTACTGAGATTTTCATTAACTAAATAGTTGAACACATATTTATCGATGACCGCTAATGGGATACGTTTTAGTGAAATTTTCTTAAGATTTGCCAGATCATCAAGAACAGGATCAACTTTCAGTATTTTGGCCTTTACCATTTCATCGAACTTCTCGGTATTCACATATCCTTGTACAATTCCGATAGTATATGGCCTCAGGTCCGATAATGAATTCCATGTGATTTTATTGTCTTTTCTTTCAGCAAATCCCAAAGGTCCCTCTCCCATAGCGTTTGAAAATATAAAATCTGTCTCAATTTCTTTTGAATAATATTCAGGAAAATAACCAGAGTACTTAGAATCCATCTTTGCAAATTCGACTGCTCGTTGCCAAGGATAAAAATCAACAACTAATTCGTATCCCATTGCTGCAAACGCCATTTTTGCCACCAAGGTGTTTGCACCTCCATCGATAAGACCTTTTCCATTATATGGCGGCCAATCCAAAGAAGCTAAATAAACTATTTTTTTCTGTTGGCGTTCGCCTACATTTGCAAAGACAAAGTTATTCCTAAATAACAAAAAGGACGAAATAACCACTATCAAGATGATAGACTCATTGTCACTTTTTGATGAAAAATGTTGCGTTTGTAAAAAAAAGTATGCAGATAAAAAGAGTAAAATTACCAGTGCTAGTGACTCAAACATTCAAATACTCCACATCAAGAGTAAGAAATATATTTTTTTCTTTTTATTGTTATATCATTTAATATATGTCACCGAAAAGCATTAAACTTGAGTTTGGAATAAAATTTCCATACTCGGAATTGAACTAACAAAACTAGACCAGAATACCCTGATAATTAGGATTAATTATACATCGCTCAATAGTCATTAATGACGGTTCTAATGTGAGCAGGTAATATAATCACAGCAGTGTAGAGCAGTGTAGGTACAGCAGAGCAGTGAGCAGTGTAGGTACCAGTGTAGGTACC
>JADGBS010000367.1 GCA_015231325.1 Oligoflexia bacterium
GGAGGAGAAACAAATTCAGGATAATAACCTCCATACGTTCTGTACTCCAATTCATAGGTCAACAAACTACAATCAACTATTCCTTGCAGAACATGAGAGTATGGAAGGTCTATAAATTGAAATGTATCCCATATCTCGTTCGTTTGATATTGAAAATCTGCAATCATAATGGCAGAAACATTTACTCTTTTTAAAATATCTCTAAGAATTGTTAGAACATCTTTAATTTTGCTTTCATTTTTTTCATAATCAAACCCGACAGTGGTTTGCAAAAAACCTAACAGCGTATTGATAACAACAACACTTAGACCAGTTTGCCTTTTTAAATTAATTAATTTTTCTTCTAACATTGGCAGGGGGATTTTAGTGTATGCAATATCCGAATGAAAATTTTCTTTAATCATAAGAAAATCTGTGTTGTTTTTTATTTCTAGCCCTTGTTGAGTAATGTTAATTTCATTATTGCTATAATTAAGCAGCAAGGTAGATGCCTTAGCATGCAAAACTGACATGACCACTTCATATGCAACTTTTGTAGTAATGTCATAGACAGGTCCTCCGACTACACAAAATGAATTATTTTTCGTAAGTATTTGTGTTGTTTCATCTATTATCTGTGCGATTGTAAATTTATTTTTTATTCTAAATGTGGATGGCCAATAATTTTTTGTAGACTCTATTAACATAAACATCTCTCCTGATCTGAAAATTTCCTCTTCTAAATTACTGAGATGATTATATTACAAAAGTGATCTGATCTGAATATAGGACGTGTTGATGTTAGACAATTATAGAAAGCATTTAATTTTTGTCTCTTATTATTTTACCTTCTACTCGTGCATACTTGCCCACAATCACTTCGGCATCATTTTGCTCTAGAATAATATCCCCATGGACAATGCTTTTCCCCGAAAGCTCTATCGTTTGTTTTTTCTTTTCTCCATCCTTCTTTAGAAGAATCATTGCGAGGTCACAATCTTTAAAGGTCGCTTTCTTTGTAATGACCTCCTATGAAGAATGAAATTTACATTTTTCACAATCTACTGGCCCAACAATCTTTGCACTCTTCATTACCTCAATGTCTTCAGCACTAAAAGGACCAACTATATTTGCACTGCCAATAGTGACGGAATCAAGATCAGCAGGCCCTAGAACCTTTAGCTCTCCTTCAACTTTGCTACCTTTCTTGAGGTCAAGTGGGCCGGTAACGAGAAGATCTTCTTTGATAATAACATTGCTTAGCTTCGCTACACCAAGAACTTTTAGTGACTCTAGTGTTTGGTCTTTTAATGAGACGTTCCCCATCATTTGCATGGCCGATACTCCTTGGATAGTAATTACTAGGAAGAGATGTGATAATAAAAGTACCTTTGCTATTTTCATTTTTTGCTCCAAATAATAGTTAGGCCTCGATGGCCTCTCGATAAGTCATAAATTTTTTAAAGTATGTAAGAGAACTAATAATTGCGGTAAAGGTGATTAATAATATGCCATTCACCATAAGTAAGGAATCTGGCCTGTAGGTACTGAGAAATAGTCCTCCGATAAAAACGCCGAGAGGGTTGATCGATCTAATCATTAGTTCAAATATAGCGAAGAATCGAGAGCGATAATTCTCCGGCACAAAATGATTTAGCTGGCGAATGATTAGCGTTACCGTGATACTGGAGACCATACCAAAAGCTGCAGGGGCCAGAGTTATTACCCATAGAGAAGGATATAGTGACATAATAACAGCGGTAAATCCTTGCACTACTATGGCGGAAGTAAATAGTGTGGTAGTAGAAATATTTTTAAGTAATCTATTCAATAACAACAGTCCAAGAAGACCACCAATGGCCATAGCGGTCTGAAAGGACCCCATCGCCCACGATGGCCAGAGCTTGTTGGTTGTTATCATGGTCGAGATCGCAAGTGTAAATGGTGCAAAGAAAAAGTTCATACCTGCTATCATCAGCGAGACCACCACCAGTAAATGATTGTCAACAATGAACTTTAGGCCATCAAGGAGATCTCTCCCCCATAAGGTCAAAGCATTGGTTCTCTTCTGTAGCTGATCTTGCTGAGCAAGTACTGTGGCCTTTCTAATAGTCACTAGCATCAGGGCCATCAATAGAAGGAAAAAGCTGATTGAATCAAAAGCAAAGGCCCACGCTACACCTAACTTATGCAATAGTCCTCCTGCGATCACTCCACCAATAACCATGCCGATGGTGTTGATCATTTGAGTTTGCCTAACGGCCTCATTGAAATGATTCTTTTCTATTAGAAAAATCAGCAAGCCTGATGCTCCTGAAAGAAAAAGTCCCTTGAAGAAATAATAGGAAATGATTAATGGGAAGATAATAAACAATTCAGTGATCTTTAAATAGGCCACATACGCGAATAAGGACGCTATTACTATTTGAAAGGTTACCGCCGATATCATTATTTTCTTTCTGGAATATCTATCCCCTAGCGGGGCCAACAATGGCGGAACAATAATATCAATAATCATTGAGATAGAGAGAATCGCGCCAACTTTCGCCGGTGATAGGAATTGCAGCAGCCACCAGTACATAGCGACCTGAGTACAGCTATCTCCTAACCCTGAAAAAAATTGTCCTACCCTAAAGGTCCAAAAATCTTTTCCTAAATTATTAGGTGCTTTTGTGTTTATCATATTTCCTCTAATTTTTTACTTGAACTAAACTTGGAAGAAAGAACTCAACTATCTGTTTGCTGTTCTGCTTGTCAAGAAGACAGCTACGGTGACCTTTATTTAAATAATCAAAGTGGCAACCACCGAAACAGATTGGAAGATAAAGACACTCAAGACATCTTGGATCGCTAAAAGGATTAATCTTCTCTAAAATCTCATCGTATCTTGGATTGGTGACCAGTTCTCCTATAGTGCTTATCTCTCCAACTTTTTTATCAATCTGATCTAAATCATGATTGCACTTCCATACTGATAAATCGGGGTTGATCGTAACGCCTAGATCACCTTCGCAGTAAGAATAGTTTTGCGAGAAATTTTCATAGATGCCCATGCCTTTGCTTTTTGCCATTTGATAAAATGGAAGCAGGTCAGTTCGATCTTCTCGTTTAAAGCTGTCGGTGCTGTATATGGATCTAAAATAGAGAAGAACGTGCTCTCGTTCTATCTCACCAAATTCTTCAAAGACCTTTGCTACTTCATCAGGTGTTTCGCCTAGGAGATTAAATCTCAAAATGACCTCAACCTTTTTTAAAGAAGAACGCTTTTTATCTACAAG
>JADGBS010000368.1 GCA_015231325.1 Oligoflexia bacterium
AAAGCTTTCCGGATATTGAAAAAGAGATGTATGGGAAATGGACGGACTTTCTAGAAAACGAAACCAGGCGAGTCAAAGCAGGAAAGAGATCACAAGTGCACGAAGAGCTGAAGAGGTTTGAGGAAAATGAGAAACAAAAAGAAGGGATGGAATGCGACGGAACTAATGAAAAAGACAATGACTCCGACTATATCGACCTTGACGAAGGTTCAGGGGAACAGAATAGCCAACTACAACAAACCAGCCAATCACAACACACCACAAACACGGACGAAAACGATCAACGGATTGAGTCTCTAAAGAATTCAGTTGCGGAGGTCATCAAGCAGTACGAAACGAAGTCATCACGCGGGAGAGGAAAAGGACGAGCTCCTACAGGCTCGAAAGTAAGAAGAGGGAAACCGAAATGAAAATTGCTACATGGAACTGCTGTCTTGGAATTGCATATAAAAAGGATCTGATAAGTGATTTACTAACCAATTTTAATATTGATATTTTATGTATTCAGGAATGTGAGATCGATCCAAATAACTTAATTGCATATTCCATTAAAGATTATTCGCTAGAAATTAGTAAATGTACGCCGAAGGCTAGATCTTGTATTTATATTAAAAAAGATGTAAATTATGAACGTGTAAATTTTGGTATTGATCATGACCAAGAGATTATTTGTATAAAGTATTGTAATTTTTTACTAACAAATTACTACAGAACATTTAAAATTCCACACAACCACACCCACATAACGCACTTCAATAATGCCTTGTCCATGTTTCAACAGATCTTTGAAGTTTTTCAACATTTAAACATACAACTTGTTGGTGATTTTAATATTGATTTTAGTAAATATCTTGACCAGTCATATAACAAAAAAGTTTTTTTCGAAAACATGGACACTTTTTTAGATAATTTTAATCTAGCACAGATAGTTGATAAACCAACCTGGCATCGCGTTGTTAATGGTCAACTTAGGGAATCAACCTTAGACCATATTTACGTGAATCATTTACACCTTATATCTAGAGTTGAGCAACACTATCCGGGTGTTGGTGATCACAATGTGATCGTCATTGACATTTCAGTCGAATTTGCACAAAAAAATTTGGACACTGTTTTTATTAGAGACTGGCGAAAATACAGCAAAGATAGAATAGTTGCCGCTTATGAGGCAATAGAAATTAAAACATTAGGAATTTTAAATGTCCAAGAATCATACGATCTTATAGAAGGTGTTATAAATAGAGCATTTAATGTAGTGTGCCCTATTGTTCCCGTAAGAAACAAACATAGAGGCACCACTTGGTCCCTACGAATTATAGAATTAAAAAAAAGAAGGGCTAACCTATTTAAAAGTTATAAACATGGAGGTAATGCGTCGGCGTTAGAGAGATGCAGAGCTTTGGACAGACTGATTAAGAATTTAATGATTAAGGAAAGGAAAGATAAAATGCATGAACATCTGGGAAACTTCAAAAATAGCAAGTCACTATGGCTTGGTGTGAAGGAAATCCTCAACCATGAAATTATAACCATTCCTAATAAAATAAAACATGGTGATATGGAAATTAGTGGAAGTGAGAATCAGGCCGAGGCCTTTGCCTCTTATTTTACAATAAAACAGAAAGCATCATAAATGATTGTACAATTGATAGCAGCGTCTATAACGGAGAAGGTATTTTACAGATTTTTAATGATAATTTCATGACAGAGGAAAATCTTGACACAGTTATGAAAACCTTTAAAAGAAAAAAAGCTATGGTTATGATCTAATACCCATGATACTAATAGTAGACCTTTATATCACTATGAAGCCGATTTTCCTAGAACTCCTAAATAAAATCTATACAAGTAGAAAAGTTCCAGAACAAATGAAAATTGCGCGAATATTGCCCCTTTTAAAGAAGGGAGATAAACATAACATTGAAAATTATAGACCGATATCCAATATTTGCTCGCTAGCAAAGGTCTTCGAAAAAATGATCTTAAATAGGTTAAAAGACTTTGAGGAAAATTTTAAAATTGACCTCACAGGTACAAGCCAACATGGGTTTAAATCTAAGCATAGCACGATCACTGCAGGACTAGAACTGCAGTCTAAGATAGCAAATAAATTAGACAAAGGTGAATATGTTGTGGTATCTAGTTTCGACTTGTCTGCAGCATTTGATGTAGTAAACCGTAATCTGTTGGTAAAAAGAATGAAAGTGGCGGGTTTTCCTCTGGATATGATTGAACTGTTAAAGGACTGGCTAGGCGATCGACACTTCTATGTAGAAATTGCTGGTAAGAGATCAGCCCTAAAAAAAGAAAAACATGGTACAATCCAGGGCTCGGTCCTTGGCCCGATTCTCTATAGTATCTTTGTTAAGCCAATATATGACCTTCTGAACCTGTTATCATACGCAGATGACAATTATCTTGTTGAATCCGGACGTGATCTGGACTCAACACTAGGGAAAGTCAAAATGAAAGCAGAATTCCTTTTGAAATGGTATAGGGATTCTGGTTTAAAGGTCAATGAAACTAAAACCGAAGTCTGCATTTTCTCTCACGTTGATACGGAACCAAAAAACATAACCCTTCAGGGCAAACTAATCACCACAAACAAATCAATAAAGGTACTAGGTGTGCTATTTGATAGCAAGCTGACCTGGATCCCACACATAAATAGCGCGATTTCCGGAGCTAGAAAGAAATTACAGGCAATCAAACTACTCTCAAAATATTTAAGTAGAGAAAAACTAATACAAGTTAGCACAGCCTTCTTTTACCAAAAATTATACTATGGATGCCAAATTTGGCTAGGAAAACACCTAAATCAATCAATAAAGCAAAAATTGCTAGCAGCCTCTTCCCAATGTCTAAGAATATGCTGTAAAGATTATCAAAAAAGATATTCGTATGATATGCTCCATAGGTTATGCAACAGAGCAACTCCTAATATGTGGAGTGATTATGCGACGATCACATTGATTCACCAAATACTTGCGGAAAAACGACCTCTTTTTCTATATGAAACCTTATGTCAGAAAACAGTATGGCATGACAGATCGAACACAATTTATGTAAGGCCGGATAACGCGAGAAGGGTTGGAACAAATTGCATTTCAAACAGAGTAATGAACCTCATGAAAATGATAGACAAAAAAGACTATGAGTTAAGCAACGAAAGGTTTAAAAAACTTGCAAAAAGAAAG
>JADGBS010000369.1 GCA_015231325.1 Oligoflexia bacterium
AACACCCATAATTCTATTCTGTTTTTCCAATAGAATATTGCAAAAGGCATCCCTATGAGGAGGAAATAAATAACCAGCATCTCTACAACCGTGATTTTCTTCATCATGGAACTATATACAGAAGTTCCTTTTTGAAAAAAAGACGAAGGGAACGGTGCCAAAAAACCTATCTGCATGGCCCTCGGTAGGTATCGAATAATATCGCCAAGCGTTTCAAATTTGACTTTATTATCAATAATCGTTGCCCCTCCTGTGTTAACAAAACCTCTCCGGGATTGTTGAATAGCTCCCACTTTTTCTTCGATGAATTTTCGAATAGCTCCCTTGGAATTTTCTTTTACAGTGGTATTTGGGGTTGGTGTGGGCGTTGGCACAGTCACCGCCGCCGGTACAGTCACCGCCGCCGGTACAGTCACCGCCGCCCCGTTTGTCACGATAAGAGGGCGTTCCGAGGAAAATGATTGTAATTGAGCAAGTCTTTCATATGCTTTAACAGGGGGAGGGCCAGAAGGCAGAACTGTTTTTGCTTCTGGTGTTTGCTCCGGTTCAGGATCAGAACTTTGAAACAACGAAGCTATTCCCTCAGCAGAAATTGCAACCGAGAAAATGTAAAAGATAAACGGTAGCACCCAAAATGCCAGCACTGATAATAAAGATATCGCTCCCAGTACTTTGGAAATGGGTAATGATTTTTTTAGGCCTAAAATCAAAAAATAGGCAGATAAAACGACAACTATTCCTTTTGTTAGCATTATCAATATATCTGCGTTGTACCGTCGAATTGGTAAAATAAGTGCAAGACCCAGTGCCACTAAAATGGCCCCGCTGATTGCCTTTTTCCAATGCCAGTCTTTATAATCAACTAATAATAGATGACCGTAGAGGAAAAAAATGAAGGCCGGGACACCATAGACATCTTTGTGTAGTTGAGCATACCAAACTGCTGCTGTAGGAAATAAGGCGAAGGGCAGGGATGCTATAAAAGCTTTCTGGCGATCACCAAGAAAGATGAAAAAAATTTTCATCAAAAAAAAACAACTTGAGGCATGCAGGATGGCGTGAAGTGGAATAAGAACTAGCGGAGTGGGAGATGCAAGATGATAAATAAGTCCACTAATGATCGGGACGGCCAGACCAGCATTTAATGACTGCTTTATTTGTTCGGAAGACAACACGCCAGATTTTATCCACCCAGCAACATTAACGGCCCCTTGATGAAAAAAGACGCTATCTAATCCCTTTACCAAACCATCTCCTGCATGCATTGAAGGAAGTATGTGAGGGAGGATGACTATCTGGATGCATAGCGCCGTGGCTACAGTGTAGGCGAAATAAACCAGCAAAATTTTCCAATCTGAATCATAAAATCGAGTCATTCATTGGCCCTGTTTTTAGTTAAAAATCGATATCAAGGAAGTGACTTCTGTCTCCCGATAAAGGTCCTTTGTAAAAAGGGTCTCCAGAAAAGTGTGGGCGTACAGCGATAAAGAGTTAGTCTCTTCTTTTTTCCAATGACCGCTTTTTTGTCCGTTTTCGCTATTCTTACTTTGTTTATTGATAATAATGGCCACGGACTTTGATCCCACTTCTCTGCCGATTGCTTTTTTTATTTGCACGGGGTCGTTCATTAGGCTTTTCTTCCAAAAATATTCTTCCCCTATCATCCGATTAGTGTAAAACCTGTCTCCTACGGATACCTTGAACCCATGGATTTTTAAGAATACCTCGGTGTAGCCATCAGAAACGAAAACAGTATTATTCCACTTAGGTGTCGATCCTAAATGGTGGATCAATTTTGAGATTGAACGACCATCGCTTTCAGGGGAGGGTCTGTAGACGAGGTGTTCTCCGCGTCCTCCCCATGAGAGACTAGGCATTTTATAGGATAACAGGACCAATAATAAAAAGCCTGAAAACAAAACGGCTTTTTTTGTGTAAAGTTTCGTTCGTGTTTTTTGCCAGAATGCCTGCCCCGAAAGGAAATAGTAGATGAGAATAGGAAGAATAATCCAGTAGAACGAGCTATACAAAAGCCTGTATAGCAAATAGCAGGGGAAGATTTTTCCCAAAAAGTAAACAGTAAGTGGACAAAAAATCACCAATACCGGAGCAGCAGTGATAGCGGCCAACGCAGTAACCTTTTCATCTACCACTTTCCATTTCAACAAGAATAAAATTGAGATTATGATGGCCAATATCCCAAAAAACCCCGCAGTTCTAAAAAATGGAGATGAAAAAGAAAAGCTGGTGATTGCTATAGACTCAGGGAGTAACGGAAAGACTCTCTTCAAAAGAAATAAGAAAACCGGATCATAATATGTATCGAATTTTTTTATGTAGGGAAAAACCAGTGCGAAAAGTACAATATTCAGCAAACTAATGCCTAGCATTTTATAGTGGAATCTACTCTCTTTGATGCTGCTTTTGTTTAATGAAAAGAACATTATGATGGGTACGAGAGTAAGTTGCAGGTAGATAAAGAGTGCTTCCTGTAGATGACTGGTAGCGCAATAGGCAATCATTGGAAGAATTAACGACAGAAGCATGATTCGCTTAGTTTTTATTGTTTCGATGAGCACGATCATGCTTTCTAGATATGCAAAATACGTGAAAAATGATTTTGCAAAAGGGTAGTAACGATAAAAACTGAAAATGTTAGTTCCAAAGTAGCACAGGGAGAGGATTGCGGCCGTAACGGCGAGTGAACGTTTTGGCAATACTGTAAAAGTTAATCGGTAAAATAAATAAAAGAGGGCCGTCTGAACCAACGCGGAATAGATGCTCAAGTTATAGTAGTGGGTTAGAAGGTCAACCTTTCCGGTCAGCAAGTAAATAAAGAAGTAGTTAAAAAAATTGAGTGGAATTTCACTGAGGTTTTTAGAATACCCCACCTGTGAAATAAATTTGAAATGCTGAACTGGATCCGACGGATATTCGTGGTAAGGACCAACAAATAGGAAGAAAGTAAAAATTAGAAGATGGACGCCAACGATTGCAAAGGCCCTCTTTGGAGACTCCCCCCCACTCCCCGTCTTCAAGAAAAGTATAGCGAATAGCAAATTCAGAAGGGCGGCCACAACATTGAATACGGCCACGGCAACTAGTGTCGTTACTCCTGCAGATCGCAGTGCCTGAAACAGTAAAAAGTAAAGAACGAACCCATACGAAAAAACA
>JADGBS010000036.1:0-15022 GCA_015231325.1 Oligoflexia bacterium
TTTTTTTAGGAGTCTACTTATGATCCAGGTGATCCAGATTTTTGGTATTTTGGCGGCATTGTTGGCGAGTTGTTGCACATCTTTTACATTTGCAAAAATTAATAAACAGATGTTAGCAGCACTACAGGAAAATGCTTCTGCTATAAATGCGGATTTTAGGCGTAATTGGCAAGTTCACCCTGCGCTAGTCAATATTGATAGTTTTACCGGGACTCTGTATGTCGTGGGTGATGTTCATGGTGATTTTGAGCATTTGTTGGCGTTATTGGTTCATTCCGGAATAGTCGCTGTTGTCAGCAGCGATAACGGGCGGTCTAGCTGGGGTAGCTGGGATATAAAGTGGATGGGCGGCAATGCAATTTTAGTGCAAAGTGGAGACATGATTAATAAGGGCAGTGAGTCTATAAAATGTTTGCGCTTCATGGCAGAACTGGAACTAAAGGCCAGGGCGGCAGGAGGGAAGGTGTTGGTTTTAGCGGGAAATCATGAGGTGGGTTTCTTGGCCGAACCGGCCAGAAAAAAATATCGAAATTTTGTGGAAGAAATAGACCGCTTAGGGTTGGATATATTCAATGATGTCTATTCTCCCAATTCTTGGATCGGCGACTGGCTACGCACCAGACCCCTGGCGGCAGTCATTAACGGTGTTTATATGGGGCATACCGGTTTAATTAACACCTCGTCTTTGGAAGAATTAACATCCAAATACCAGCAAGCGGTTGATAGTAATAATTGGGGAGACCAGTTTCTAATAGGAAGAACGAAAAAGGAAAATTCTATTCTAACCTCTGAGTCCTGGTGGAAAAGAAATCCACCAGGGGCCATCTTTTCTAGCATTCCTAGGATTAAGGGAATTATTTTTGGTCATGATCCTAATGCTTTTGGGATCAGGGGGCGGATTGTAGGTTTTTCTTTGAATAATGGATTATATTCAATTATCAAGGTGGATGTGGGGGTATGGGATGGAGAGAGCAACGGTGCAATTTATCGTTGTTCTCAGTGGATGCCTGGAGGTGGATGCGCTTTGCATGAGGTTATGTACAATCTTCAGTCGCCAGGAGGACAATCTAGATTTGAACAGATGACTCTGTTTCCAACAACTGCCGATGGCCACTTGCCAATATACGACTCTGGGGATGAAAGTGACAACGAAGAAGAAAAAACCAAACTTCATAAAGGATGGTGAGAGATCAGTGCTTGCCTCTACTTTTTCCTTTTTTCTCTTGTCTGTCGTGGTTTCCTTACACCAAAGCCGGAAGGCATTTGAATCCGCAGCGCAGTGATTTCTCTGTAAAGTGAAGTCCTGTTGCGCTTTAGTGCCTTTGCTGCTTTGGCCACAGTGTAGTCGTTTTGCTGCAGATAGTACTCAATAACGGTACGTCGAAAATTTAGAATTTTCTCTTTATAGCTCTGTTGACCAGTAACTATTTTTTGGAGAGCAGGAACGATGTCGCCTTTTCCTACTTTTTTCTTGGTTGATGGCTTACCTGTACTTTTTTTTGCTGATTCTTTCTTTACCATAACTTGATTAACCTCACAAAATTAACACGGTACCGATTAATAAATATTGTAACAACATGGAACTAAAACATTATTCGACCATTATCTGGAGATTTATACTTACATGATTTAATTTCAATTTGGAAGAAAAAAAATGATTTTTTTTTAATATTTTTGCTACAAGGATTCTGTCGTTAAAGTAAGACAGAAGGATGGGCGGAGTGAAGTTAGAAAATGTTATCAATTTTTAATACATGAGTAAAAAAGTCAGAATAAAGGATTGAAAATTAATCAATGATGCCAACCTTGAAGGGTAGAGGTGGGGCATTCGACCGGATGTCGCCTTTTTCTCTGGAAAATGATTGAAGTCTGCAATCATTTGAAAGTACTTGAAAGTACTTAAAAGTAAAAGTGATATTCGTCTTCCTTTTGATATAAATACCAGAAAATTAAATATAAAAATTTTTTTGCCCCCTTTTTTTCCATTTTGTTCATAAAATCCGGCAGCGGTTGCGGGTTATGGTTTTTGATATGGCCGCTAACTAATGTAAGGAGATAAAATTTATGAAGCATTTTTTTAGTCAAAAAGGTAGTCCAGCTAGTCAAACTGGTCAAATGGGTCGCAAACTGACAATTGTGGCGATGTCAGTATTTGTCGTGTTTCTCACAACTGTGAATAGCGCTTTGGCCAAGAAGGGCAT
The DNA here is from genome assembly GCA_015231325.1 of Oligoflexia bacterium. Taxonomy (GTDB): domain Bacteria; phylum Bdellovibrionota; class Bacteriovoracia; order Bacteriovoracales; family Bacteriovoracaceae; genus JADGAN01. Next base: position 2,202 of record JADGBS010000036.1, read on the forward strand.
CACAATGGATTTCAAAGACGAGATGTATAGCTTAAAAACTGCTATTCTCAATTCAGAGTCTTTGTATGGAACGATCGAGGCGCAGACTGGTATCAATCTTTATGGGGTAAATTTTTATAATTTGGATGGTGCTGCTCAGTCCAGAGTCGATCAGGTGGTTTATTCTCATATTGATAAATATCGGGCCTTGGTTGCGGAGGGGGAGACGTCCAATTATGCTTTTCATCTGCCTATGAGGTCCACTCCCTGGGCATCAAGTTATTTTAATCGTATTTTTGGAGGAATTGCTGGTAGATGGCAAGAGACGGTCGGTTTTTCGACTTATCACCGGTTGAACCAAAAAGCGCATGTCGCCTTTCTTTCTTTAGACCCGGATGACTTATTAAGCGACTCGGAAGTGTTGGAGAAGCTAAGGAGTATGAGCAGGGAGGATCTAGATAAGCTTTCTCCCATCGAAAAATTCGACATAATCAGGGGGAAATATCAGTTTCCAGGAACCACTTTCGAGATGGTGGAAAGAGGTGCCTATAGTGAGACTGGTATAGTCACCAAAATTGCCAACTCATTGTTAAAGAGGAATAGAGTCATTCCTTCTTGGATTACCCACATACGGGCACCGTGGCAGGGTTTTTGTAATGGAAAAGCGTCGGCAAGTATTGCGCTGCCAGAACCGGTAAGCGACATTGAGGTTTCTAATGCTGATGGAATTAATGTTACGTTGAAAATTGCAGATTTAAAGGCCTTAGCGAGCGCGGCTTATTTTTTCAACGAAAAATATGTCTCATTAGGAAGACCGACAAAAACTCACCACCTAGTTACTCATGAATTTTCCCCTAATATGGCGGTTTTTGATTTTGCCCTAAGATCGTATTTAATGGGCCTAAATAAGTCTTTTATTATCGATAATCATGCCAATGCGGCCATTAATAATGTCGCACTTAATGGTTATGAAAGAACAATCAAGTCAATAAAACCTCTTTCCAAGTTCAGTAGAAAGGAACGAGAAGAAATTTTGACGCAAAATCCGCAAACGGCAAAGGTTGCAGAGGTTTTAACCAAACTCTTCTTCGTTAACCACTTGACTACGAGTAAAGAATCTGATCAAAGAACAGTGGAAGATATAGTCTATAAAGGAAAGTATATAAAGGATATGAAAATACGCTATCTACTATTTCTCGATGGTGAGGGAAATATTATTGATGGCAAGTTAACCGATGGCGACCTTGATTTTGCTTGGTTTCCTGCCGGTAAGGGCGCTGATGCCACTCACGAAGAGTTGGACAAAGAAACAGGTAGAATGGAGAAGCAAGGAAACGAAGAGTTAGATTTCGACATGATCAGTAATTTAGTTTATCGATCTGCGGGTAGGATTTATAACTAGCGTCACCAGAATAACTGATGTAGCTAATGCAACTAGTGCAAATATCACTGTTACTGCCACCCCCCAGCGTTGAAAAAATGTGGGAATCCGGTAGGGGGTGGCAATCTTGATGGTAAGTTGTCCTGTCGTATTAATAGGAATAGTAGGTCCAAGAGATCCATCAGGATAGATGATGGTGCTAATTCCAGTATTGGTGGACCTAATGATGGGTAGGTTGTGTTCGATTGCTCGCCAGCGCGCTAAGAAAAGATGCTGCTCTTGTTCAGTTAGGGTGTTAGACCAAGAATCGTTAGAGACGTTCACCAAAAAGTGAGCTGGTAGATTACTGGCCGCTTGGGCCTGATTCAAAACTTTGCGGACGAATTCAGAAAAGATAATTTCATAGCAAATTACGCTCACAAATTGAGTATTGTTTTTAGTAGAAAAAGTTGGAAAGGAATCACCGCGAGCAAAAAATCCCATCTCTGGAAGTAATTTATTGAATACACGATAACTTATTCCGCCAAAAGGGAGAGTTTCTCCGAAAGGGATCAATAGATGTTTGTTGTATACGCCCTGAATTTTTTCTGGGTATTGGAGAAAAAATACTGAGTTATATGTCTGTTCATACTGAGACAGTTCATCTGATTCGGTTAATTCGGTTAATTCGGTTGAACCGGTTGATCCGGTTGGTTTATTCTTGGAGTTCTTCTTATCATTATTGACATATCCACCGAAAAAAATATCCGTTTTGATTAGTGAACTGATATAAAGCGGCCACTTGGGAATGGTGGTGGGGTCTTTGATCATGGATCCGAGAGAAAGCGAGAAGGGATAGGCAGTTTCTGGCCAGATGATTAAATCGATGGGTGGGTCGACGGGGGCGGGGGGCGTGCCATTCAATTTCGCGCTTAATGGGTAGCTTAATTGGTAGTATGTAGCAAATACTTGCTCGTATGCCTGGCGCACCCCTTTTTTTGCCGAATCCTTTAATAAAGAATCGACGTTTGCTTGCACCAGACGAATGTGATTAACTGGGTCAGCAGTCGTAGGAGCGTATTTCAGTGGCAAGATAAAATTTATCGCCAAAAAAAGCAGAAAAAAAATGGTTCCCATCAAATCTATTCGTTTTTCCTTTAAGTATCCGACGATGATGAAGGATAACCAAAAAGCAAAAAAGGAAAAAATTATTTCCCCACCGTAATTGGCCAGACCCAAATATGGTGCCAGCTGCATATACCCATGACCAATATAGGTCGGCACCGCAGTAGGGGTCCAGTATTCACACAATGTCAGAAGCAAGGCGAGTAATAGGTTGCGAGAAGAAAGTGAACGTAGGTGGAGAAAAATGTTTTGGTAACGACTGGTGTGGCCACTGATGCGGGCACTGAGATAGCGACCGAGAGTTAGTAGTAAAAAAAAACTGATATATTGAGGCGCAGAAATTAGCGAGTAGAACATTAATAGCAAATAATTAAATGGTGGGGAAAATCCCACCGTTTCTGCCGAACGGGGAATCCAGTAAAGTCCAATGATTCCAAAAAAAATTGAAAAGATAATAATTGGCAACAGTTGACGGTAAAATGTGGTTGAAGGGCATGACAATCGCAAGTCCAGATTTAGTAGTAATAAAGAGACACCCAACGATGGTGCGAGAAAAAGCTGAACTCCTACAAATGAGGGAAATCCCAATACATAGAGAACCCCTCCCAGCGCGGAGGTAATCATAACAAAAGACAAACCATTTTTTTTGATATCGGAATAGGCATTGATCATTAATTTAATTTTCCCAGCTTTTCACCTAGCTTTTTACTACAAATCCCCACTCTAAGGTCGCTGGTCCTTTTTGTACCATCTCTTTGGGAGGATTTGGAAACGGTCCTGCGCGGTTGAAGGATTCAATGGCAGCGTCATCTAAAGAATTGAGTCCACTTGGTCCAGCAAGCACTATATTGGTAATATTTCCTTTTTGATCGATAGTGACTTTTAAGGCGGTGACATAATTTTTTCCTGGCAATAGTTTCCGTCCACCACGAGAAAGTTGATCTATCTTTTGCTTCAAAGATAACCCCCAATGCTGTTCTAATTGCGATCTTATTCTAGCGTAGAATCCGTAAAATTTAAACTCTGTAGTGTTTAAATTAGTAACATCCCCTAGCGGGATATCCTCTATGAAATCATTATTACTAGCTAACCCTTTTGTTGATTTGTCGCCAGATTCAATTCCTAGGGTATTTTTTTCGGTCAGGTCTTCTTCTGGCGGTACGTCTTGTAACTGTTGCGGTAGTTGTTTTTGGGATGGTGATTTTTTAGGGGACAATTGTGCCAGCAAGTTTTTCTTTAAATTCTCTTGGTAATCCTTATTTTTATGTATACCTAATGCGGAGAGTTCGGTGGTTGGTAACGGCGGAGTAGTTGGTGAGTGCTCAACCAGTTGTTTATCTACACTGGTGTTGGTATTGGTATCAACAGGTGTACTTATTTCTTCTACTACTTTTTTCTGCTCTGCTAAATAACCGGCCTTTATCCCCTTTCCGGCAGCGTTAAATATATCGACGTTTTTAGCAAGAGATTGTTGGGTGAATAGTTGATTCTTTTCCCCGAGGAAACGACTGTTTGTTGGTGGCAGTTCTTGTCCATTATTCTCATTATTGACTATTTGCTTTTTTTGAGAATCTTTTTTCTTCTCTAGTTGAGGAGTGTTTTCTTGTGTAATTTGGATCTTATTTTTGTACTCAGTTATTTCTTTTTTATCTACCAGCGATATTTTTACGTACTTCTTTTCAGGAGGAGTAAGGGTCATTCTTCTTTCAAAACTAGTTTTGGTTATGAGTAATATGAAGAGAAAATGCAGAAATAGAGAGAGTAAAACTGCAATTCTAATAGGGGAAATTTTCTTTTTTTTCATAAGTTATAACTTGGTATCGATAGTAATATTTTGTTAACCCTTATAAACATAGTGAACTAGTCGGTGTTTACTGAAAAAATATTAGCGGAGGTATGAAGAATTTTATTATAAAAATCAAATATTTTCAGAATATTTAGTGTGCTAAATAACTAACATTGAGCTGTTCTTACCGATTTCTATTCTTACTGGTTTAAATAATAGTCATCATCGATAATTTCGGCGGAATTAGTGTTTGCTGCACTGGTTTCCGCTGTTGTCGTCGCTGTCGTGGCAGCACTAGCTGTGGCAGCAGTAACTGCTGCAGCACTAGCTGCTGTTGCAGTTACTGCGGTCTCAGTGGCCGTGGATAATGCTGGTGTATTAGTTGGTTTATTTGCATGGTCTGTCGCACCACCGTTATAGATTACAAAATTACCATTAGAGACAAAGCTGCTTCGTCCCGGTTCAGTTCCGGCAACAAACGCTTCAGCAAAAGGTGCCTCGGTGGTCTCAGTGGCCAACTTTCCTGTATGTTTATCGATATTTACGTGAACAATGCCTGGAGGGATTGAGAAGCTTTGTTCTCCATATTTTTGTAATGCTTTACGCATAAATTCTTTCCATATAGGTAAGGCGGCCTTCGTCCCGGTTTCACCGTATCCCAGAGTTTCATTGTTATCAAAACCTGTCCAGACTCCAGTAGTAACATTAGCGGAAAATCCTACAAACCAGGCGTCAACGTAGTCATTGGTGGTTCCGGTTTTTCCACCAATATTGGGTCCTAGTTCGCGGGCAGAAGCGGCGGTTCCATGCTGCACCACTCCACGCAACAGGTTGACCATAACGTATGAGTGACGGGAATCGTAAACTTGTTCACTGTTTTCGCTTTTTTCGGAGTGTGGGGATAGTGCTTTTTCATTGAGAAAATATTGCTTTCCATGACGATCTACGATGGAGCTTATTGATTTGGGAAATATTCTCTTTCCTAGGTTAGGGAAAACAGTGTAGGTGCTGGTTAGGTTGAATAAGCTGGCACCAAATGGTCCTAAGGCGAAGCTCAAATCAGGATTAATTTTTGAGGTATCTAGCCCTATTCGTTCACAAAAAGTGATTATTTTTTGGATGCCGACATCTACCGCCATTTTTACAGCGGGAATGTTACGACTACCTTCTAACGCATGGCGCAAAGTAATCGGTCCTTCAAATTCACCATCGTAATTTTTGGGTTTCCAGACAGAAGTGTCATCGGCACCAGAGAGTGCTTCCGGGGAATCGACGATCACCGTAGCAGGAGTATAACCATTCTCTAACGCTGCAGCATAGATCAAGGGTTTAAAAGAAGAACCAGGCTGGCGACTTGATTGAATTACTCGGTTATACTGTGAGCGAGAAAAGTCGACGCCTCCTACCATTGCCAAGATGTCACCCGTTTGGTTTTGAATGGCCACCAAAGCACCTTCTACTTCAGGTTCCTGCTCTAGTTCGCAGAGATAAAATTTTTCATTTTTGATACTGGTAATAAGATTGTCTTTTGAGTGTGAAGAAATAAGATTTTTTTTATATTTTTCATCAGCACAATCCCAGGGAGATTTTTGTTTGTCATTAATTTTGACCAAGATTACATCGCCTTTTTTTAAGATATCAGAGGGCGTATTAATGTAATTATAAGCACTCGTAGCGAACTCGCTAATCTTCCTTTTATGTGCCCAACGAAAATATTGTAAAGGGATAATACCCTTAGTCCCGGCGATAGAGATGTAAATGAGCTTTTGTGGATCGTTTACTTTTTCTACTACTGCTTCATAGACTTCCCCAGTTTTTAAAAAATCATGGATGCGGTCTTTGCTATCGGCCAGTCCTGGCCAAAAATGATCCAAATCTTTGTTGATTTTATTTTTTTCGTATTCCCTTTCTAGTGCCAAAAATTCACTTTCGTCGAAATCAATTTCGTATACCCGCTCTCCATCACTATTAATTTTGAAAAATTTCGAGTTTTTTTCGAAGTATTTTTGTCGAGATTTTTTGATAAATTCACGAATTTCCTCATTACTGCCGAGGTGTTTTAATGGTCCCTTAAATCCTTGCCTCTTGTCTAACTCGCGTACTCCACCAAGTATTGCTTTTTCTGCACGTTGTTGTAATTCCCAATCGAGAGTGGTAGTTATTTTTAGACCAGAGGTAAGAAATGCCTCTTCTCCTACCAATTCAATTATTCTTTGTCGCACCCAATCGACAAAATGTCCGGCAGAGATCTTTTCTGCAGAATCGAAATTACTCAAGCGAACGCGGATTTCTTCTTTCATCGCTTCTGCATAATCTTTTTTGCTAATTCTTCCAGTGTCGAGCATTCTTCCTAAGACATACCTTTGACGCATTTGGGCGTGTTTTTCGTTAACGTAAGGGGAATATCTGCTGGGGGCAACTAGTAGGCCAGCGAGTAATGCCGCCTCGGCATGAGTGATGTCCTTTAGCTCCTTGTCGAAATGCCCTTTGAATGCCGATTTAACTCCGTAGTAACCGCCACCGAAGTATACGTGATTCAGGTACAGAGTTAAAATTTCCTCTTTCGTGAATACTTGTTCGATCTTTTGCGCCAAGAGGATATCCTTCAATTTTCTCGCTACCGATTTTTGATTGGAGAGAAATAATGCTTTTGCCACTTGCTGTGTAATTGTGCTCCCACCTTGGACGATCTTTCCAGCACGAATATCAGCGAGTAGTGCGCGCAAAATGCCAAAATAATCAACCCCGTGATGTTCGAAAAAATTTGCATCCTCGGATGCCAAAAAAGCATCAATTACCTTTTTAGGAATTTTTTTCAAATCCACCATCTCCCGTTTTTCTTTGCCGATGGTTAGTAAGACTTTTCCCTCTCTAGAAAAGATCTGAGAATGTACCGGGGGAGCATAATGTGCCAACTGTTTGACATCCGGAAGATCAAAGGAGATATAGACGATAATCGCGCTAGCGCATAAGATAAAAAAGATTACTCCGCAGATGAGGGTAATTAATAATTTATAAATTTTTTCGCTCATGTTTTACTCGTTGTTTTTGTCTGAGGGTAATGGGGATTGTAATTGGGACTCAGGAAACAAATTCTCTTCCTTTAAACTGTCTGTGAGGACTTTTATTTTGGTTTCTACCTGAGAAAGAGCGTTCTTACAATTTTTATATAAGATGACACCCTGTTCGAATTTCTTCAGACTTTGATTCAGGCTTAACTTTTCACCTTCAAATTCTTTGACAATTGTTTCTAATTCTTGTAGAGATTTCTCCCAATCCAGTGTATCGTTTTTGTCGTTTTTTTTATTGTTCATATTTCCATTACTTCCTTGAGTTCAGGTAATTTTAGGTATTCGGGAGGATGATTTTACCCGGAGTGGCCGTAAGCAAAACTCTCCTGGTAAAGTTTAAGTAAAGTTTAAGTAAAATTCAACAAACTATCACTATCTGCGGGAACTATTATTGAATTGGGAGTAAGCATTGAAGGATATCTGGGTTCCTCTTTCAGCAGCTTTGGCGCACCAGAAAAGTGTCGACATCATTGCAAATAATGTTGCTAACATTAATACTCCAGGTTTTAAAAAAGATCAGATGGTTTTTAAGGAATATCTGACTATTTTCAATAGAGGTGCGGATAATATTGATGCCCCCGAAAAGGAATGGGGTCAGGGTGATAGCTACCGCAGTTATGGGGCGGAGAATGGTTTTGTTGTATCAAACGGAACTTATACAGTATTCCAACAGGGACAGCTTACTCCGACTGGAAATCCTCTCGATTTGGCGATTTTTGGTCAGGGTTTTTTTGAAGTGTTGACTCCTAACGGGGTGAGATTTTCTAGAAGAGGCATCTTATCCTTGGGCACGAACGGAGATTTAGTGACAGAACAGGGGTTCAAGGTTTTGTCTAAAAAAACGGAAGCCGAAGTCCCTACTTCGGCCGAAGTAGGGGCCCCCCCTCCCGCAGCGGTGAGCAGTGTTGAGGAAGCTAAGGCGAGAGTTATCAATTTAGGAGCTAATCCTAGGCAAGTCACAGTCAGTCAACAGGGTGAGGTTTTTGTCAGCGGAAAGTCTGTTGGTACTTTATCAATGGTGGAATTTACTGATGTGCACTCCCTTAGAAAAGAGGGCGACTCCCTTTTTATCAATGGCGATGAAAAAAATATCAAAAGGGACCAGCTGAAATCGGTTATTCATCAAGGAATGATAGAGGGGTCCAATGTTGATGCGGTAACCGAGATGAGCGATCTAATTAAGGCCAATCGAAATTTTGAAAGTCTTCAACGAGTATTAAAAACCTACGATGCGGTTGCAGGTAGAGGTGTTAACGATATCAGTAAATTTTAAGCAATTTATGCAAATGGAGGGGATGTCTCAATGTTAAGAGCACTGAATACTGCAGCTACCGGGATGGCGGCCCAAGATGCCAATGTTAGTACTATTGCCAACAATATTGCAAACGTTAACACAAATGGCTTTAAGCGAGGAAGAACTGAATTTGAGGATTTGTTGTATCAGACTGTCAAGGAGGCAGGCGCACGTTCAAGCGCTGATAGTAATTATAACGTTGGTACTCAGATCGGTTCGGGCGCCAAAGTGGCCGCTACCCGAAAGATAAATATACAGGGCAGTCCCATTCAAACGAATAACCCCTTTGACCTGATGATTAATGGCGAAGGGTATTTTGCTATCATCGAGGCCAATAATGAGGTGAAATATACTCGCGATGGAAGCTTTAATGTGGATAATACCGGAACGATTGTCAACCGCAACGGGAAAAAAGTATTTCCTGGAGTTACTATTCCCCCTAATACCTTAAGCGTGAATATTTCCGAAGATGGGAAAGTGGATATTTATACTAGAGGACAGATTGGTCCTCAAAATGTAGGTACTATTCCCGTTTTTAATTTTATCAATCCTGCCGGATTGCGATCTGAAGGGGGAAATTTGTATGGCCAAACTGCTGCTAGTGGAGAGGCAGTACAGGGAATAGCTGGACAGGAAAATGTGGGAAAAATTCAACAGGGGGCGCTAGAATCCTCCAACGTCAGTGTGATGAATGAAATGACCGACTTAATCAAGGCACAACGTGCATATGAGATGAATGCCAAGGTATTAGGAGTAGCAGACAATATGCTGCAAAATGTTAATAATATAAAATGATAAAATTATTTTTTACTGGGATAATTGGTTTATATTTTTTTTGGGCACAGTTGTTGTGCACGTATGCTAATAATTCTGGCCTCGTGGAAGAGATTGAAGTTGTTCCCAAAAACGACAATGAAGATAACACACATAATAGATATAGATATAAATGTTCTTTTGTTCTTCCTTCGCAGATTTATGTCGACGATTTCGTTAGGGTTGAAGATCTCAAAAAGGCCTTGCGTGTTCAAAGTAATTGCCCAGAGGAAGTCCTACAAGGATTTATTATCTCATTGTTTTCAGTTGGGAAGGGCGAGGTGAAATCTTCGTATATTAATGAAGTATTTAGCAAAGAGCTCCACGGGTACTACATTGAAATGCTGCCCCCGCAGATTGTTTTTTACAAACTTAGTGACTATCTACACGAAATCCTAAATTGTCCGTTTGAAAAAAACTTTGCAGAAGTGCGTTATCTAGCAAAGGATCAATATTTGTTGTTAACAAAGGGCGAGAGATTATCTGTGATTTTAGATGATTTGAATAAGCGAAATTGTACAGAAATTTCTCCAGGAGAGGGAAAAGTGATTGTCTCGGTTACTGGGAACAGGGCCGGAAACATGGCGGGAGACACTGTGGGAGACAACCCAATAGAGAAAAAAATTTATAGCACTTTTAAAATTGTTATAAAGACCAAAGTATTAAAATCAGTTGCCAATATATCCGGTTTTGCGAAAGAGAAAATGGGTGAGCTGTTCGTGGAAGACTATATTGATACTATTGGCCCCGAATTATATTTTCAAAATAAAGATAAATTGAAATTTTATCAACTGAATAAGTCCGTTTCTAAAAATTATATTTTGAAAAATAGCGATTTAATTGCTCTGTCACTCATTAATAGTGGTGAGAGCGTTAAAGTAATTGTCGAAAAAAACAATTTAAAGATGATAGGTACAGGTATTAGTAAGAATAATGGCAAACTTGGAGAAATTGTACAACTGTATAACCCCAAAAGCAAAAAGGCATTTAGTGGGATGGTTACAGACTTTAATACAGTGGTGGTGCAGTAATGATTAAGGAAATTAATATCTCTTTTTTTAAGTTATTACGATTAGCATTATTTTGGGTATTTCCATTATTTTCATTATTTCTACTATTTCTATTATTATCTGCATGTTCTGGATATGTTAATAAACTACGTACTCAGATTGATGAAGGCAGTGCGGCCAATTCCGGATCAAGTTATAACGAAATGGATTTTTTAACTAAAGGGTCAATGGGCGTTCGCGATCGTAACCAAAATCTGTGGGCAAATAAGGGAAACTTAATTTCTAATAAGCAAATAAAAAATTTGCTGCCATCGGTAAAAAGGAATTATGAGCAAAATAAATCCCACACTACTGCAGCAGATCTATATGATAAGGGTAACGATGGTAGTTTGTGGTCAAATCGTGGTCAAGGAAACTTTCTTTTTTCACCTAATACCCGAGTAAAAATCGGAGATCTAATCACTATCGATGTTCAGGGAAAATTAAAACAGGAAATTTCTTTAGAATTGGCAAGGATGTTTCCCTCTTCTGCGCGTAAATTTGTGAACAAAGACAAGGATAAGGACAAGGCCAAGGGCAAAGACAAAGCGAGTGCTAATGCTGGGGAAGAAGATCAGAGCAATGCCGCGGTTGGCGGAGGCAAAGAAAAAAGTGAGGATAGCAAAAAATACCAGGGGATTGGTAATGCCGCAAGCGACGCCAAAGTTTATGACAATATTTCCGGAGTGGTATTGGAGGAAATTGACAAAGATCACCTCTTAATAGAGGGAAGGAAAGAAATTTTGTATCAAAATCGCAAAAGACTTCTACAAGTTAAAGCAATCGTTGCAAGAAATGATGTCAATGAGCAGAACGTGGCCCTATCTAATAGAATGCTAGAATCTACGGTTGCTATCCTTAGGTGATATAATTAGAAATAATTGGAGGTAACAATAGTGATTATTCAAAATATAATAAGCAAAATTGTAATACGTTGGGGTATCTGGAGCCTTTTGTTTTTATCTGTGTTTACTATTGATCCTACCTATTCGGTTGAAAATAGAATCAAGGATTTAGTTAGTGTAAAAGGAGTGCGGGAAAATTTTTTGTTTGGTTATGGCCTAGTAATTGGTTTAAATGGGACCGGTGATGGTGGGGGTGAGATCACCAACTCTTCCATGAAAAGGATGTTATTAAAATTTGGATTAAATGTGCAAAAAGAGCTGTCAACTAAGAATATTGCAGCTGTAGTCGTAACTGCAAAGCTACCGCCTTTTGCCAGAGTGGGACAAAAGGTTGATGTTACTGTTTCATCTATTGGTGACGCGAGTTCGTTAACTGGAGGAAATCTCTTAATCACCCCACTTAAGGCCGGTGATGGGGAAGTATATGCCGTCGCCAGTGGGATGATTTCCGTCGGTGGTCTTAGGCAAGGAGCAAAATTTGCAACAACGGGCAGAATAACCAGCGGTGCAATTATTGAGAAGGAGGCCGAACTTAATTTTGATCAAAAAAGTTCCATTAGACTTTCGTTAAACAACCCTGACTTTACTATGGCCCATCGCATGGAGAAAAGTATCAATACTATGTTAGGAGGAAAATTTGCAATTGCTCACGATTCTTCCACTATCGATTTAATCGTACCCGCTCATTACCAAAGAAAAGTGGTGGAGTTGGTGGCACTAATAGAAAATCTAAAAGTGAATCTTGATAGTAAGGCAAAATTAATAATCAATGAGCGAACAGGGACAGTTGTTGCAGGAGGAGAGGTATCACTTAAAGAAGTAGCACTTGCTCATGGGGATTTGGTGCTAGAGATTGGTAAAGCAGGTGGAGGCGGTGCCGGCGCCGGTGGTGGAGGAAAAGGCGGAGGTAAGGGAGGGGGAAAAGAGACTTTTTTTTATATAGAAGAGGGTGCTACGCTTAATGACCTAGTGAAAGGATTGAATGCTCTAGGTACTACCCCGGAAGATTTGATCGCAATTTTTCAAGCATTGAAACAAAATGGTTCAATAATAGCAGAAATGGAATTTATCTAGATAGACTATCTGGATGCACTGTAAACTAATCTGCCTACCTAGTTAAATTTTTTTTATTTTTTATATAATTTAGGTAAGTCATACTGGAATCTCACAGGCAATTAAGGCCGTTGATGGAGGTAATCCTTTGATTGAAAAAATGGGTGGAACTGGTGCAACTGGTGGAACTGCTGGAATTACTGGAGTTCGTCCACCAACACAGAGCGCAATGAAAAATTTAACCAAGGAAGAGATGCTTTCCTATTTGAAGGTTGCGCGTGCGATGGAGTCAGAATTTGTTAAGTTTTTACTGAGCGAAATGAGAAAAACTGTCTTTAAAGAATCGCCGGATAGTAGTGAAGCAGAATTTTATACATCAATGCTAG
>JADGBS010000036.1:15054-23783 GCA_015231325.1 Oligoflexia bacterium
GGTGGAATGGGAATTCAGGATTTGGTCTTAAAGCAGTTGGCCGGTAGAGGTTCCAAGGAAATTGAAAGTGATTTAGAAAAAAGGGATAAGATTAACAACTACCGTACTCTTCAAAAGACGACAGGAGTAAGGACAATAGGAGTAAATAATGAGTGATGTTAGAACAGATTCTCCAACTACATTTTTTCCGAGAGAGCATCGCTCTACTGTGAGAACCGATCGTTCAGAACAGGCGGAGAAAATTTCTGGGATCAGGAATAGGAACACTAAGAAGCGACAAAACGAATTAAAAGAGACCACAGAAAATGATGCACGAGTAGACATATCAACCAAGACCAAAGATTTTGCGCGAATAAGAAAGGCGGTTGATGCTGCTCCCGACATTAATAACAAACAAAAAATTGCTGGTTTAAAGAAGCAGATTGATGAGGGAACATATAAAATCGATTACGATCAACTAGCTGAAAAGATTTTGGAGAATGAGGTCTAGCGGTCTAGATGTCTAAGCGAGATATAAGTTTAGTATTTAGAGCATAAAATTGACCAAATTCATGGTGGATTTCAGGAGATAGCAATGTCGGACACTCCTCGCTTACAAGGATTACAAGAATTTTATGTGCGATTGGTAGCTTTGTGGCGTTCATTTTGTGAAAGGCATACAGAATTATTTTCTGTTACATGTGATGAATATTCACTGCTTTTAACCAGCGAAGTTGATGCGCTGGAATCTTTGTTGGCAAAAAAAGATGAATTGATTTTTGCAATTGGAGATTTAGATCAGAAGAGACGGGGGGTCATAGCAGAAATTAATTTGATGAATAGTAGCTTAGGAACTACAAATATAAAAAACGTATCTGATTTGATACAAATCATGAAGGAATACGAAGAAAATAGTGGAGAGAATTATCTCTCCAAATATAACTCATTATTAATAGATATAATTGAAAAAATTCAGAACCAGAATAAAAAAAACCAAATTTTTTTGAATAGATCGATTATCTCTTTAAGAGAGGTACGTGAGGGCATTTTAGGGAGAAAGAGTTATAGTACCTATAATTCCCAAGGGCAGAGTAATTTGGTTACATTGAGGGGTTGAAAGGGGGGAAGGTGAGCGGAGAAATATTATCTATTGGGCAAAGCGGAATGGCCGCTGCTAAAACGGCCTTACAAACGACCAGTCATAATATATCCAACGTTAATACTGAAGGCTATTCACGACAGAGGATACAACAGGTTGCTGCCCCACCGGTAGGTGCAGGCAGTTATGTTATTGGAACGGGGACGTATATTCGCAATATTGAGAGGATCCATGACGATTTTTTAGAAAAGAAAATAAATACTACTTTGTCAGAGCATAACTATAACCAAGAGAAGCATTTACAACTTACTGGGTTGGAAAGTATTTTCAATGAGATTAACTACGAAGGACTTAATAGTAGTTTGAATAGTTTTTTTAATGCTTTTCGAGAGCTGTCTAATAGTCCAGGCAGTGAGACCGCACGTTCACTTACTCGTGAAAGTGCTAGAGTGCTAGTGAATAATTTTCACCGTTTTCGCGATTTTATTTCACAAACAGTCACCAATGTTAATTATAAATTAGATGAATCGGTAATGACTATAAATAATATTTTAGATTCACTGTCCCGTTTGAATGTGAAGATTAGAGAGGTGGAGACTGCTAACGGTGAAAGTGGGGATTTGCGTGATGAGCGAGACGTATATTTAAATAAACTTTCTGAATTTTTTTGCTTAGCAAACTACACTGACGATAAAGGTAGATTTGTGATTAATGCTCAGGGTGTGGGCACTTTAGTGAATGGTAATTTGGTGCAACATCTTACTTCCGCTTCTCCCCCAAAAGATGAATTGAGCGATCTTGATTTTCCTGATGCTAGGGGAGTATTTATTGATAAAAAAAATGTAAGTGAAAATTTTCAACAAGGAAAAATAGGTGCCCTTATTGAAACTAGAAATAATGAAATGCGATATCTTCAGCAAAGAATTGATGAGATTGCCTGGATCTTTGCTAATTCCGTAAACGCTATACATCGTCGAGGATATGCTAATAAGACTGTTGATCTTGGTGGCGATAATGTTTCAGTAGAAAATGATTTGGAGAAAATTAGCGGAATTAATTTTTTTTCTGTGCCTGTCACTAAAAACCAGGCCGCAGGAATGATTGATATCTCCGTTGATATAAAAAATGACTTGGCAAACGTTGTCACTGCATTAGAACCGAACTCTCCGGGGGATAACCGGGTTGCTCTGGCCATTTCGAAATTGCAATATGCCAGCATATCCCCTGACGGAAAAAAAACTATTGAAGAAGATTATTTGCAAACAACTGCTAACTTAGCGTTATCGGTAGGAAGATTTCGTGCGAATACAGAGCAATCGGAGGGGTTGTTAGCACAGGCACGTTTTTTTAAAGAAACCCTATCAGGAGTTTCTATAGATGAAGAGGCCGCTAATATGTCCAAATACCAGCATGCGTTTGAGGCCTCCGCGAGAGTGATGAAAGTAGCAGATGAGATGTTTAAAGCGGTGCTGGGAATAAAGAGTTAGCGGGGATATTTGGTTTTATTTTGGAGTGGAGGTTTGGATGAGCAGGGTTGCAGATACCAGTAGTAAGGGAGCCGTTGACTTTGCGTTGAATAAGGCCAAAGGACGACTGGAAGAATTACATTTAAAAGGTGCGGGGATTAAGAGGGTGATTCGTCCCTCCGATGATCCCGCTGGTAATATTGAATTGATGCAATTACGTACACGGGATAATAATTTTAAGCACTATATAAAAAATGCTAATGTGGCGATGACATTTTCGGAACTGACTGAGGAATCTTTATCAGAGCTTTCGGAGATTTTAGTCAAGGCAAAGGAGATTGCGGTTGCTCAGGCGTCTAGTTTATACAACGGTGCGGTTAGGCGTAGCGTGGCAGAGGAGGTCGATCAATTAGGGAAACAGATTTTAGGAATTGCTAATCGTCATATTGGCAACCGGTATCTATTTTCTGGATATAAGAATGAAATTCGTCCTTTTTCTTCCGAAGGGACCTATTACGGTGATTCTGGTGTTGTTTATGTAGAGATTAGTAAGGATTTTTATATTCCAGTGAATATTCCAGGTGATGAAATTTTTTACCAAAGTGAAGTATTAAAAGATTTTGACTACGATCCTCTAGGAGAACGATTTGTAGAAAACGAGGTCGAGGGTGGAGGGCGCAATTTTACTGAACAAGTTAGTAGCAATAATAATAATGAAGAGGACCAGTTACAGTTACAGTTACAGGTACAAGGACAAAGTCAAGGTCAGGGTCAGGGTCAGGGACGGGGGGTGCAGCGGGAAAGTTTGTTTGCTCAAATTAGAACATTGATTAACGCCCTACGTTCTAATGACAATGTCGTTGTTCAGGATTTATTAGAGCGATTAGATAACTCTATTGATCGGATTATAACCCTGAGGACTAGAATTGGTTCAAATATAAACACTATTCGTAGTACTGTAGAGACGTTGGATAATAGTCAGATTTCCGTTTCCGCTAGAAAAAGTGCTATAGAAGATGCAGATGTTGCCGAATTGTTTACCGATATTACCAAACAAGATCAGGTACTAAAGGCAGTTTATAAAACTGGTGCACAATTACTAAACCAAAATCTTTTGGATTTTTTGCGTTAATTTCATTCGCATCAACTTCACTTATATTAATTTTGCCTATTATCTATTATCTATTATTAAGATAATCGTTTTATTCTTCACTCAATCCTTTTAAGTTAATTTTTTTTAATTATTTTCCGAAAGTGTTTACAGCAGTTTTGGGGTGAACGTTGTTAAAGTTTTGCTTGAATTATAATTGATTAAATAATATATAAACCTGAGAGTTAAGCTCTGCTTTTGCGATCGCCCCTCTGGTCTTGGAAATAAGAGGCAGGAATGCAAACGTTATCGATATTTGAATTTTTATTTGGTATAAAGTTAGAACTAAACCTTAGTTAAGGATGAACTATGCTTGTTTTGACACGGAAGCTTGGTGAAAGTATTGCTATAGATGACAATATTAAAATAGTAGTGGTGCAAATAAAGGGGAAGCAAGTAAGGTTGGGGATTAGAGCACCAAAAGAAACCAAAATCCATCGTGAAGAGGTTTACCAGGCGATTCAGGAACAAAATCAGTTGGCCTCTCGTACCAGTGTAGACGATATTACTAATCTTAATCGGGAATTACATAAAAAATAAGAAGTTGGTGAAGGTTACAAATTCCATCTTGCCCATCCGCCCCTTTGGCCGTTAGAATCAATGAGAGATGAAGTATTCATCTTGAAAAATGATCTGGTGATGGTGGTCTGGGGGTCTGACGATTTCTGTCATGGTAGGAGGAATGAGGTGAAGATACAAACAACTAGGTTTAGTGAGATGCAGGTTGATTCTAAAGATATCTTGAATTTTCCGGAAGGGATACTGGGCTTTGAGCATTTAAAAAAATTTTTTGTTGTTGATCCTGGCGATAATACTCTGATTTTGTGGTTGCAATCAGTATCGGATGAAAATGTCGCATTTCCGATCATTGAACCGATTATTTTTAATCCGGATTATGAGCTGAAGTTGTTACCAGTAGAGATGGGTAGTTTGCATTTAGAAGACATTAAGGATGCGAAAGTATACTGTATTCTCACTATACCCAGTGATGTTACAAAGATGTCGGCCAACTTAAAAGCACCAATCGTAGTTAATAGCAAAAGTAATAATGCTCGACAGATAGTTTTGCAAGACAACAAACTTCCACTGCGCCACGAAATTTATAAAGATTTAAAGAAAAGAATTATCAATTATAACTATGATGATAGTGCTGTTTTTTCCTCATCCAACGCTATACAGGAAAGTATCCCTACCAAAGAAGAAATTCATAGTGAGCGCGATTGTTCTCATCTAGGGATTAATTCAGTTAATGCCAAGCTTATTTGATAATCGATAGTTACAGTTATCTGACCATTAAGATAAAAAAGTAATTTTTTACTATCGCAAATCTTCGAGGTGTAGGCGTGCGTAAAAAGATTCATTTTCTTCTTCTTGATCTCTATGCCGTCAATTTGTGTTGGGGCCGATGCGCCATTACCTATTACTGATAAGTTATTGTAATCAAACGCCCCAGTTGGCACCTTAGGGCAACGCACGTTTAAAAATGAAAAAATAAATTTATTTTTACTAAATTCTCGTTTCTGTAGCAGCACTTGAAAGTTGCAAATACATTAGCGCTTCTTTATTTTGCGGATCCTTAGAGAGGACTCTTTGCCATTCACTCTGTGCTTCCACCACTTGTCCGCCTCCATAATATAAAATTCCCAGCGCAATTCTAGCAGGTGTGAAGTTGGGATATTCGTTACGAATTTTTTTTAGTTCTTCAGTGGCCTTGGCCACATATCCTTTTTTGGAATATACTTTGGCAATTTGAATTCTTGCCTCTAAATTTGTGGGATCCAATCGGGACGCTTTACTATATTCAAACAGCGCTTCATCATAGCGATCATAAGTAAAGTAGAGATCACCTAGCTCGTAGTGTTTGAAGGCAAATTTTTTATTGATATAGGGATCGTTCAAGGGGGAAAGATGTTGGTGTAACGGGGTTTGGATTGGAGTTTCTGTCTCTATTGTTGTGTCGGATGAGGTTGTTTGGGCCTGGGCAGCGGGTGGTGTCCAAGAAGAGACACCATAAACTCCGGTGGCAGCAGCGATGGCGGCCCCACCCATAGTGCTACTATTTCCGTTTCTAGTTTTTACTCGCTGGTTAATTTCATTGAAGATCGCCTTTGCTTCTTGGTAACGACCGATGTCGTTGTAAAGCACTGAAAGGCAAATTGCCGCTTCAGTGTGAAAGGAGTCTAGTTCGAGTAATTTA
Source organism: Oligoflexia bacterium (assembly GCA_015231325.1). Classification (GTDB taxonomy): domain Bacteria; phylum Bdellovibrionota; class Bacteriovoracia; order Bacteriovoracales; family Bacteriovoracaceae; genus JADGAN01. The sequence continues at coordinate 20,946 of JADGBS010000036.1, forward strand.
CGAAACGCTTTTATGCCTTTATCTATTTTGCCAGTGTTGTAATAGATATTTCCTAAAAGGAATAGTGCTTCAATGTTTTGTGGATTGATCTCCAAAATTTCCAAGAAAACTTTTTCTGCTTTAAGATAAGAATGCTTTTGATAAAGCCCCTCTCCCTCCGCCATGAGTTGCAATTCTTTCGGTCCTTGTCTTTTAACAGTGTTAGTATTCGAAGTTTCAGCGGTCTGCAAGGAGGAAGTAGAAGTAGAAGTAGATGTAGAAATAGAAGTAGAATCAAAAAAACCTGGTTTGTCGCTCATGTTTTTCTAAGCTTATTAAGATTATTTAAAATTAATTTTTTATTTCCTGTTTTTTTTCTTTTTTTTGACATTCTTTTCTCAGGCCGTTTACTTCGGTTTTATACCCCTCAGAGATTCTGTCCGAATAACTATCTGCATATTTGATACAATCACTATAGTTATCCAAAAGCATAGACGTTTTCACTACTTTTAGCATAGCATAGTCCTGAACTTTTTTGTCTTGATATTTTTCGAGAATATCCAAATAGCGAAAGCGAGCGGAATCATAAGTATCGGTGCGATAGTAATAGTCGGCGATATAAATATCTTGTTGTTGTAGCATCTCAGCAATGCGACTAATCTTCTCTTTTGCTGCCGGGACATATTCCGATTGTGGATACTTGTCGATCATTTCGTTATAGTATTTTATCGCTTCTTTGCCTAGAGAGAGATCTCGATCGTTGGTACTTGGCATCTGGCCGTTGTATGACTCCGCAATTTTCCAAATTACGTAATTCATCTTTTCATGCTTTGGATGCAATTCCTTGAACGAGAGGTAGGCGGCAGCAGCTTCGGGATAGTTTTCCTGAAGAAAAGAAATATCTGCTAATAGCAGTTCTGCATGGGTGGAATAATAGCTATATGGGTACTGAGACTTAATGGTATTTAATCTTTCGGTAGCGAGCAGATAGCGCTCTTTTTTGACGTGTGCTTCGGCCTGCTGAAAGAGGACTTCTGCTGGGGTTTTGCCAGCGGGTGGGGTGGATGAGCAGCTAACCAAGATGCTGGTAATGCAGAGAATGCTTACTCTGATGAAAAACTGGAGAGCAGTACCAGCGGAGATTATTTTCATTTTTAACTTTATGTTTGTTGCCATTTTCTTCTTTCTTCCTTAATTTTCTCATACCCGAGCATATCAAGTAAGTAACTACAAAATAATCGTTATGTACAGTTGTTTTTCCTGTACCACATTCACCAATATCTACTATCTATCAATATCTAACAGTGGAGATTTTATCATGATAAATTGACCTTTGTAGTAAGACTATTTGAAATTCGTTATAGGGATAGTCTTTGGGGCCAAGATATCTTTTTCGATATCGGCGTCTTTCAATGATTCTGCATTAACGATTTTGATGCTAACTTTCCTTTTGCCTTGCCCATCTCGCCCACGTTCTAATTCCAGCTCGAACTCCATTTCGTATGGAGACGGAGTTTCGCAGAGACACCAAAGATTTGCTTGAGGATGTTCTTTTGAAAATTCTACCAATCCGAGTAGATCTTTTTTGGAAATTTTCTTTTTTGCTTTTATTTCAATTGCGGATTTTATGCGACCACTTTGGGCCAGTACTAAGTCTATCTCATGCTCTCCCCTCGCGGTTCTCCAAAAATACATTTGTTGTTCGCTACCACTATAAAAGAGCATGGCCCTGATTTCATTTATTACCCATTGTTCGAACATTTTCCCACGGATTTCTAAATCTAGTGGGTCTTTTAGTTGATGTTTTATTGCTGACAAAATTCCATTATCAACGAAATAAAATTTTGCATGTTTAGATAGTTTGCGTTTAAGCGATCGGTCCCAACAGGGCAATTCAAATCCGATCAGTGTTTCACTTAAAATTTGGAAATAACTTTGAATAGTTTTAACTGAAGTCCCAGATTCTCTAGCAATATTTGAATAGTTAATTATTTCGGTGGCATAGATGGCAGCAATTTCCAAAAAGCGATTGAATATGTCTAATTTTCTAACTAATCCCTCTTGGGCAATTTCTTCTTTAAGATAGAGGTTCACATAGGCCTTGAGTTTTTCTACGCGTAGTTCTGGTTGATCGAAATAATTTCCAGGCAAGGACCCATGTTTTAAAACTTGTTCCAAATCAAAATGATCCTTAAGTTCTTTCATTATAAACGGAAAGAGTTGTTGAACTATTGCTCTGCCCCCTAAAAGATTTGCATTACCATGTTTTAATTTGCGAGCACTGGACCCAGATAATATAAATTTAATTTTGTTTGCATTTTTTTCAATGAGAAGATGCACTTCGTTAGTAAGCGCAGGAACTTTCTGGATTTCATCGATAAAAATAAATTTTTTATTTTTATATTTTATTTGATATTCGACGTCTTTGCGAAAGAGTGATGGATCTTTTAAGTATCGACTATAGATATCAGTTTGTAGTAAATCGACTTCGAAAAAATTTTCATCACGCAGTTCATTTTTTAGAAGAGTGCTTTTTCCGCTTTGTCGTGGACCAAACCATAATGAATGGGTACTTTTATTCAGAGAGATAGATCTTTTTATGCTAGCATTAACGCTCATTTTGCTCACTCCTTGACCATACTCCACAAAATACCACATTTTTTGGAGTATAGTCAAGGTTAGTTATCAGGCCGCTCAATGGCCTAATTGCTTAATTGCTTAATTGCTTAATTGCTCAATCGCTTTGTCGCACGGTAATTTGGTAAAGTTCCTTATATATTTCTGCAAAGATTAATTTTCCGATAGCGGCCACTGGTACCGAAATGATCATGCCGATGATTCCCATATATTGAGAGCCAA
>JADGBS010000370.1:0-2651 GCA_015231325.1 Oligoflexia bacterium
TACAATGAGGATGATTGTAAGGCTACCATGGTAATTAAAGATTATTTGAATAAGGTCACAAAATTTATATGAGAAATCGAGATTATCTTTTTAATGATTATGATTTGAGAAGCGTTATTGAAGCACAAGAGACCGCTACGTATTCAGAAATTGATTCTATGGATGGTAACCGGTTATTGAATACAGATCCCGATGATTTAGTCAAATATTTTACTGAAAAATTTAAACTGGATGTACCGATTATTCAAGAAGATAAAATTTACGTAGATCAGAATGAAGAACAAGTCGACGTAAGTCAGGATTGGCAAAGAGGAATATTTGATAGAAGTAAACCGTTTTACATATCTGGCACAAAAATTTCATTTTGCATTCCTTTTACCGGTGATATTGATCTTCTTAAGTCTCAACCATCATCTCATTTTATGAACCCAATTCAGGCTATTATTAAAAATAGCGAGATCATTTGTGAATATACGGCTACCGACCACAATCCAGATCCAATTAAATCTCAATTTGATCAAAAACTTACCCAAATTAAAACAACATTACAAGGTGTAAGCAATGCTGCAGTAGAGTTTAATAGTCGACTTCTAGATTTAGTTAAACAACATATTGAATCGAGAAAACAAAAATTATTAAAAGATCAGGGTTTAGTGGCTAGTTTAGGCTTTCCAATGAAAATGCGCGATGATTCACCACAAACCTATGTTGTCCCTCTAGTACCAAAAAAACTGAATTAATCATTGATGCACTGCAATATGCGCATGATCATGAGCTAAATGTTCATGACGAAAATGATGTTCACAAGATTTTGGAAGTACTTGATCCAGATCATAATGAGGATGTTGCAGAATTCACCGAACTATTGAAGACCTCTGACGTCTTTATGGTTATGAAGGCAAAGGAAATCAAGGCAGACGAGCCAAGTCTGCCTAACTAAATTTCAACCTCGTTGCCTAAAAGATCAGTAATCTTCATATGAGTGCGTTCTTTTCTGGGATGAGCCTTTAAAAACTCTTCGTTTTCACTTAGTAAATATATGGTGCAGTAGATAGTGCCATTTTCTCGCTTTAAATCTCGACTATGGAGTATTCCTTGCCTTTGATACTTCCTTACCGTCGAGGGATGGATTCCGTATCCACTATCAGAACTCAAAAACCATTCTTGTATATACTCTGAATCATCGTCATATCGATTACCAAGTGCTGGGATGGTGCCATTGTTGATGTTTCTCCAACAATCAGCACATCTCAGTACCTCAGGAGTCCACCAAATTTTATTGCCAGAGTAATTTTCACCACAGATACCACAGGTATACACTCCATCGTCCTCTAGGAAAAAGCCCTCAGGATCATGTTGTAAACGTCGTTTTCTCGTGTTTTGTATTCCCTCAAATTCACCCGTCAATTTTGCTAACTGAACTACATTGTCGCCTTCATGCTCCATACGAACCTTTGGATCAATCTTTGACTCTTTGATTTTTTCGGGCTTTTCTCCAGAAATTTCAAAAAAGTCCTCCTCATTTTCATACCCCTTAACCCTACCAGTTACATATCCCAAGCGGGAGGATAAGCTATCAGTTATTAAGCGCCAATTTGTTGAGATTAATGTCGTTTTAAGTATTTTCTCTAGATCCTTTAGTGCTGACTTTTCTCTGCCAGAGCTAGAACTATCTTGAACTGTAAAACCAACAATAACGTGTCGTCCGATCTCAGGATGACCTAAAACAAGGTGGATGTAGCGTTCCTTTTCAAATATACCGTTTAATAGTTTCTCAAGATCTACGATACTAAGCTTCTTTAGGCTTACAACATTCTGATATGTCTGACTATCATATTTTCGTAATTGTTCATCAAAAACCTCTTTGGCAACTGGTAATCCCTCAATATAGTGCTGTGACTTTTTCCCTACCTCATCCGCACAGTATTCAGCTCTATATTTTTCCAAAAGTTGTTTGTCATATTCTTCTCGTTTTTCAAAGTCAACTCGATCTGCAACAAACTCATCCGTTGTAGTTTCGGAATAATCACAAGAATCACACGAAGTTTTCCAAATAACCTTATCTTTGCTTTCCTTAATTAGTGACATTTTTGCATTTTTTCCACATTTTGGACATTTTGGTAGTTTCGATTCTCGTATTGTGCCATCTTCATAAACCCATTGACGTTTTTTGCATTTCTCACATTCGAAGATAAACATCATGCGAAGAGGCTGCTCAACAAAGTCAAGTTGTTTCATTCCGACCTTCATAAGACCACCACAATTTGGGCAGGAAATATTATCTGGCGAAGGAGTGTTGTTATATTTATCCTGCTTTACTGAGTCATCAGCCATCCATTTCTCAATTGTCTGGGCCTTAGTTTTATATCTATTACCTACAATCTGAAATATCATTTGGTTTGCCAACCAGTTAGAAGCCTTAGCCCACTCGCCAGTTGAGTCTAATCCATTTTCTTTACCATGAGCTTTGCCATCAACGTATGCTTTTTTGCATACATCAAGCATCTCCAGACATTCATTTATCGTGAAGAGATCGTACCGATCAATATAGATTTGTTTTGGTTTAAGATAATCCATGATTTTCATACTCACTAATGGTGGTCGATATTTTCTTCACTAATATTCATGGCAAGAGCTATTCGGCATGTCTC
>JADGBS010000370.1:2774-3172 GCA_015231325.1 Oligoflexia bacterium
CAATTTTTATCCAAACTGGTGCATCAACCCACTTGAGATATTTTCTAGTTACTTGCCTCATTTTGATCCTCAGCGAATAACTCATTAGATGAAATTTCCAAGCCACTAACTAGTCTCTTGAGCAATGACAACGTAATTCTAGCCTTGCCATTTTCTATACGGCTGATATATGTCCTGTTTAGGTTAGCGGCCGCAGCAACATCTATCTGCATAAATCCCATTTGTTGTCGAATTTTGCGTAAGTTGTGACCAATTTGCTCATACACATTATTACGTGGCGACATGGTGATAATTTAGCAAATAATTTTGGAGAATGTGTGCTAGTTGGTTATAGCTATTTTGTTACGTTATGCTTGTTGGTATTTCAAACACAATTACGGTAAGCATAACGTTACGAT
>JADGBS010000371.1 GCA_015231325.1 Oligoflexia bacterium
ATCTTATCTTCTTTGTTGCCCTTATTGCCAATTCTGAATGTGGGAGTGCTGGAAATATTGTATTTTATGCCCTCGTCAATTTCATTTAGAACTGCTCTTTTAGTTTCTACGGAGTTAATACACTTTTCTAGATCATTTAAATCCAAAGAAAGCATTTTGGCAATGTTGATTAGAGTTTCTGGAGTTAGTGTTTCTTGATTTTGATAAATTTCATTGTGGTACTGCCAGTATTTCCCTTGGCGCCCAGCACACTTTGCATAATATGCTGCAACGCATGCGAGCGGATGCATAGGGCCAGAGAGCATTGGATTACAACTATTGTCTAATGGAAAATCACGACGAATGAATCTTATTTCAGATTTATATTTCTCTGCTAGTTTGGAGACCAAAAAGTGTACGCGTCTGCACCATGGACATTGGAAGTCGGTATAAACGTAGATTTCCAACGGAGCGTATTGTTGACCAAGATATGCGGTATTTGTGTCGAGTTCGAAGTGCTCACATTGATTGGCGTCTTTATCTTTATTTTTCACCAAACAATCTTTGGGAAAAATATAGAAACTGGTGGCAATTATCGCTGCAATAAAAATTGTACCCAAGAGCAACAGCAATTGACGGTGCTTCCATAGCGATAGAAAGAGGGATACATAGTTCTCCCGTCGAAAATATGGGCGGTCTGTAATAAAGAACAAATAGGCCAGGGTGATTAAACTGGTGGCCCAGTAAGCAATGCATAGTAGGCAGAATGATGAAATAAAAAAGAGGGAGAGGCTTGCTAGGTAAATTATTCCTAACCCATATAGCAAAAAAATATGTAGGTATAAATTTTTTAAGTGGGTGCTGATACTTGTTAGCCTGCTCCCTATGGGGATAAACAGCAGCAATAAAAAATTGGCGAAGACGCCGATTACAGCTATAGGAGTCCCCATAATGGATGAATATCTACTGGCCGCTACTGCATCGCAGTTGAAGCGTTGGTTGATATTGCAGAAACTTTTATACTCTAGTCCAGAGTGATTCACCATGTAGTCGATGTAGGAAAGCTTCAGTGCAATGAGAAGTCCGGTGAGTATCAGTAGGTATAAGACTATTTTTTCCTTTTTGCTTAACACAGCGTTTCTCCATAATTTATTTTTTAGTTTACTGAATAGTTGATTACTCGAGTGCTAGTGTACTAGTGTATTTGAGTTCCAGAGTACTTGAGTATACACAGAAAAATTTATGATGGAAATGTTGACATCTACAAGTATTTCTAATAAACTGCATATGCTTGCTTGTTCGTTCTTTTATTTTTTATTCCCGGGCGTTTAGCTCAGTTGGTAGAGCGCTACCCTTACAAGGTAGATGTCGGGGGTTCGAGCCCCTCAACGCCCACCATAGTTATCTTCTTGAATTATCTTTTCTTTTTTTCCGAAAAATTATTTAGCGTTTATTGACTCTCCAAAGAATCAAAAGTTAGGATATACTTTTGGGGTTTTTTACAAAGCGGAATATGGAAAAATGAATGGAAGAGGAAAAGAAGAATTCAAAATTGGTTTTAGAGTTAAAAGCGTTACTAGAAGAATATTTGGGACAACATCACTCAATTTCTTTGCATGGTTTTAGTAAAAAATGTGGAGTTTCTTTCTCAACTTTGAGAAGAATACATAATTTGAAAACCAAAGAAGATCCGGCACCTCTGACAGTGCTGGGAATTGTTAGCACTATAAAAAAAGAGTCCAATATCCATCAATTGATGAGTTTGTTTGATCATGCCTCAGCGATCTATAAATCTCTGTTTCGATCCTACTCTTTTTTTAATAAGTGTTTGGCATATAAACCTGACTTGAACGAGGTGTTATCTGATCGCGAGTACTATATTGTTTATAAACTGGCCGCAAATATTTCGGGGACGACGCGTAGAAATATTGTTGATTTGCTGGGCAATCCTGCTGAATTCAAGATAGATGAATTGCTTAGGAAGGAACTCATTTATGAGGAATCTGGACGGTTGCACGCAGTTCAGAAGAATTTTTCTTTACCCGGAGCGTTGGGACTAAAGCATATACCAGAATTATTACGTTTTGTAGGCAGTGGTAGTTCTTTTGTCGACAAAACAATGTTTAGAAGTATATCCGAGTCTATCAGTAAAGAGGTATATGATGAGGTTTGGCGGATTCAAGTAGATGCCACCAAGAGAATTGTTAGTTTGATCAACAAGAAAGATAGTGCTGGAGAAATTCCCTTCTTTTATGTATGCGTTTTGGATACTATGGAGGCCCCACCCACGGACAACTGAACCAAATCCGAAGTGATTTTACTAGAAACACCGCCAAACAAACAAAAAGAGCTATCTATATTAATATTTGGGGAAATGGTATCTTCTCCCAAATAAAGTATTTGAAAATAACGATCAAAGGTAACTTCAGTTTTCGCTCTCGCAGACCAATGGCGAATCTTTGATTTGATGGTGATGAGAGGATTGATCTCTTTTCCTAAGATTCTCAGCTCCATTTCGGCCTTACTCGATAAATACCCCCGCTCATACTTGCTCACTACCTCAATTTTGTCCTTGAATTCTTGTTGTAACAATTCAGTGACTTGATTGAACTTATTGAAACAAACGATACCGATTAACCACGGCATTAACAAAAGTAGGGCCAATACTAGCAGTAGCACCACAAAAACAATTAACTTCTGTTTTTTACTTAGTCCATGCAGAAAAGAACAACACTTTCCGCACCAACATCGCTTGTCGTCGTTTCCCCCTACTGGAGAATCGTCACCTTTGACCTCTTTGACATCCTGTTTTGAATTCGAGTCGTTCATACCCTCGTCCCTCACACTAATGTTTGTACAATCGTAATAATTTCTGATACACTTTGGCCCTGAGTATTTCTATGTCTATTTTTACATCCGTAATTGCATGCATAGTTACATTATGAATCACTTTTGGATTGTCTGCAAATGCAAACTAAATTTGCAACAACATGCGCAAACAAAACGTACAGAGGTGCAAAAGCACTAAATGCGAAAGCATGAAAAACACAAGAGGTCCTATGTTACAACAACTTTGGCAGGGGCCTCCATAGTATCCAAAACGCATACATAAAAGAAGGGAATTTCTCCAGCACTATCTTTCTTGTTGATCAAACTAACAAT
>JADGBS010000372.1 GCA_015231325.1 Oligoflexia bacterium
CTGCTTTGCTGGGTTTTGTACGTTGCTTGGTACACTAACGGTACAGGCGGCCGCCTCACAGGCCGATGTTACTGCCGATGCTATTTTTGATAACGTAGGTTTATTGAGTAGATATGATGCCGTGCAGCAGGAGGTTGCGCAGCTCTTGAAAGGGGATGAACAACGCCCGAAAAATTGCCCGCTGAAGTCTGTCGAATATAGAGAATTAGTGCAACAATTAAAAGAAATTTACAATAAGTTGCAAGATAGTAAATGTCTGGACAAGAATAAGTCATCGATAGAGGGATTAGGGCTTATTGGCAGTGGTTTGTCTAGTGATTTGGAAAAATTTATGTCATTAAAGCTAGCTTCCTCTGCCTCGGTGGCAGATCAATTGGAAGTGCAAAAGGTTCAGAATTTACTGCATATTTTTGTCAATTTATCTAAAGATCGAGCGTGTCTAGATGATATCAGAAGCAAGGGCGTCATGCCCTTGATCAGTGATATTATTCTGGGTTTTTCAGTTTTAGGGGCCAATAATTCGCAATCGGGCAGTCTTTATACATTGCCACTAGGACTTGGGTTCAACTCTTTATTAAAAATTATTCTTAGTATGTCAGAACGTTCTTTTGATTGGAGTAAGGAGGGTGATCGTCATCAATTCATTAGTTTAGTTTGTTCTTTCTATGACTTGCGCAGAGTGGTTGAACGTCTGAAAATAGCACGGATTCCTAGCGACAAGGATTACCAGGAGTTGAGAGAAACAGAGGCGATGTTGGCGTTGATTGAGCGGACGATAGTTGAGGTTGAAGATATGAAACAGCATTTGCCGCAAATAATTTCATTACAGCAAAATAGATACATCTCAATTTTTATGGATAAAAATAAATTAGAGTTACTGGAAAGTCTGCATGATTTAAAAGTGTGTCTGGCAACGGCGGGTGGGAAAGCTTTGGAGTTGAATATAAGTTTGCGCAAGGAACTGCCTAGTAAGATTGCGCATATCGGGGCCCTGTTACAAAAAGTCACTGTTGATTTTTCACACTATCCACTTTTAAATGTAGAAGGTGCTTATCAGCGACTATTAAGTAATGATTATAGTGCTTTTAGGGACATTAGTGATAGCGAGCTGGTACAATATTATTTGCAACCAGTAAATATCTTAGAAGATGTATTAGTTGATGAGAGGGCGCCGTATCTTCAAAGTTGGAATGAGATTGCTTTCCCCGCTGCCACAAATAGCACTAATTTACAGAAAACTCGTCAAGCGGAGATGCATTTAGTGGAATTAATCAACCAATTGGAACAGGGGCGTAAAGAGCTTTCTTTTATTGCGGAGCGTTTGCGAGGTTTGTTGACACGTGCGGATTTTTCTGCCGCTGATGATGGTGAGCATAATAGATTTTCGCTGATGCAGGAATACGAAAAAGTTGGTGAGATGATTTCAGGAAAAACTAGTCTTTCTTTTTTGAATTATATTTTAGAAAATGGTAGAGAATTTCTTAGTGCTTTTTTCTATGGGTACGACAATTTGGTGAATGAGAGAAAGTATGTGGCAGTAGAGAGGACTATTAGCTGTGCAAGCGCCCAATTGTTGCTAAATAAGTACATTAGTGCTAAAGCTCTATCAGAGATGGGCGCAGATTACTTTTATGCCACCCAAGATATTTTTTCAGCGGATATTTTTAACCAGGATTCACCACACATGGTGCCAGTTGGATATTCCTCTTTGGTTATTCCAATAAAGAATACTTCTCGTGATACATTATTGTACCAACTTCAAAGTTTTATAAAGGTTAAACGGTTACTTGCAGACAAAAAAATGGCCAGTGCGTTATCGGTTGGAGAGCTGTTGCAGCGCATTGATTTTGAAAAATTTACCATTGGTGACTATATCAAAATCATTAGCGCTAGCAAAAAAATGGCATTAAGAATTCAAAGATATCTGGATGAGAACTGTAGTATTGAGTAGTTGTTATGACTTACGTAACTATATAACTGATATAACTATATAACTATATAACTGATATAGCTATATAATCGTGGGATTGCGAGCAAATGAACAAAGTAAATTTAATAGGAAAAGTCGAAAATTTTTTTTTAAAAAACTTATCTAATTGCAGATTGTGTCCCAGACAGTGTAATGTCAATCGTTTGGAAGGATCTTTTGGATTTTGTAAACACACAGGCGAAAATGTTTTAGTGGCCACTGTTTGTGACCATCATGGCGAAGAACCAGTCATATCTGGATCAAAGGGTTCTGGCACCATTTTTTTTTCACATTGTAATCTTGAATGCAGTTATTGTCAGAACCATCAGATAAGCAAAAACACTTTTAATAATCCACCAGCGCATGAGATGAGCATTGAACAGTTAAAAGACCAGATGCTTAAGCTACAATCTAAGGGGTGCCATAATATAAATTTAGTTACGCCTACCCATTTTGTTGCACACATTATTCTGGCCCTAAAGAAAGCTTACAAGCAGGGATTAAAAATCCCCATAGTTTATAATTGTGGGGGGTATGAAGATATCGATGTGATAAAAGCTTTGGAAGGCATAGTCGATATCTTCCTTCCAGATTTTAAATATTCAGACGAATCTCTTGCGCAAAAGCATTCTCATTGTAATAATTATTTCTCGAACGCAAAATTGGTGATGAAGGAACTTTTTAGACAAACCAATGGCCAGCTTAAATTAGATTCCGATAATGTGGCCATTGAGGGACTAATCATTCGTCATCTTATATTACCTGGAGAAATTGAAAATTCTAAAAATATTTTAAAGTTTTTGGCATCGGAGTTATCCAATCAACTTTCTGTATCTTTAATGTCTCAATATAATCCTCCACAAAATGCGTTAATTAATCGACCGCTTAAATCATCCGAATATGAAGAGATAACAAACTATCTTCTGTCATTAGGTTTCGATAATGGATGGTTACAGGACATGGATAGTAAGGATACCTATAACATTGATTTTGAACAAAATCTCGGGAGCTTGTTCCTTTAGTTTACTTCTGAGTAGTTTACTATGTACTACCTGATTATAAATTTAATATAGAAAGTATAACATTCTGAATTTATCAAGAATATTACCTGCGTTGTAATCAAATAATTAATGAACACTGTGCATTGCA
>JADGBS010000373.1 GCA_015231325.1 Oligoflexia bacterium
TCTGTATTGTTGCCTTCGCTCATACTTGCTTCTTTTTAAAATATGAGTAATATCCCAAACCAACTATTATTCCTATGAAGGGCGCGGCCTGAGAGTAAAGTCTCCAATCCAATCTATCCATTACATCTACAGCGAATGGCATAACGTTGAGATACAAAATTGGTAATAATACGATAGACCTATATTTACCGATTAAGCAAAAAATCAGGCCGCCTATGTAAACGAAAAAAAATGGATTAAATGGTCCTCTGATACCACCAATCTGTCGATATGAAAAATCTGTTGGTAGGAGGAACATGGTGACGTACCCAGTCGTGAGAGATGTAATTAACTCACTCATAGATCTAAGTCTAAAAATATAGTCAAAAGAGGTCGTTTTAGAATCTGGATACTTCACATAGTCGTTTAATCTAAAATATCTTTCGCACTTATATTTACATTTATTTTGGTCTATTACTCCACATTCATAACCCCTGGTTATTGGAATCTGCAAGTTATTTGCGTAAAAATAATCTCCAGAAATTTTTTTACAATACAGTAGATACGGTGAAATAAAAAGTAGCCCAGACAGTACAGGGAGAAATCCCTTCCATAACGGAATTTTAAATTTATAACAGGACCAAAAAATCGCGATTACGGTCGGAGCGAAGAAACTTAGTTTCGTACCAAGAACAACGCAGCAGGCAACACCCCATAGAAGCAATCGTTTAACAGGAGTTAACTTCGAGTTGTTAATGAAAGTTAAATATGCAACTGCGGGCATAGTTGCAGTAAGCAACACATCACGAGTGCAGATAACCGCTGTATCAGAAATGTAGTTATTGCAGGAGATAAAAAAAAGCGCAACGAAGGCAAAAAAGGGACTATTGGTAAGATCCTTCACGAACCTATGCATTAAATAGGCAGTGACCATCAGTAACAAAAATCCCAGCACCCGCATAGATAATTCATGATTGTGAAAAACCATTAAATGCAGCTTAACCAGCCAAATCCATAACGGTTCCCTAATTCCGGTATTATAAATTCCAGGGAAAGTAAGATTATTGGCATAGATTATGTAACCCCTAATATCAGAGTATAAATCACCTCCAAAATGGTGATATGCATTTCTTAAGTAGTTCAAAAGAATTATAAGGTAACAAAGAACAACCGGTTTTTTGCTGCTGAAAAACCTATTTAAATAATCGATTTTCTGTTTGACCGATGGAGCAGAATTCATTCTTGTCCCGATATGTCATTGCTTTGATACGAAGCTTTCTATTTGGATAACATTTCCGATGTAAAGTTGTATATGCTATATTCCAACATGATTAGTAATAAAACTGTTGGTCGCTAGTAGAACGTTGTTCGGGAGCGTGATGTGAAGATACTCTTGATTTCTCCTCCCCGAGTTAGTGATATCTCGGTTGGGCAAACTAAATTTTTTTCACGGAACATGGCGATATTCCCCCCTCTTTCACTACTCCCTCTAGCATCCTTCTTACATCAAGAAAGCTCTCATATTGCAAAGGTTCTCGATCTAGCAATAGAAAGGAATCCTCTCCAAAAGCTAAATTCAACGATAGAAAATTTTACACCAGAGGCAGTAGGCATAACCTGCATGCTCAACAACTGGTTTGTAATAACTCAAATACTACAAATGGTTAAGCATACATTTCCGAAGATAAAGACTGTGATCGGGGGATACAATACCTCTGAGTTTCCACACGAAAGTGTGCAGAATGATCATGTTGATTTCATGATATTAGGAACGGGTCAAGTTCCGCTTAAGGAGTTACTAGATGGACTGGAAAAAAATTCTAGTGATTTATCAAAAATAAAAGGCCTTTTCATTCATAATTCAAATAAGTCATCCTACGATGACGAGAAGCTCCGAATTAATCCCGATGAATATCCGTTCCCTGATCGAGGCCTAGTTTCAATCAACAGCTATAGATCTGCAATTAGCCAACGCTTTCCATCCACAGTGATGATCAGCAGCGACGGCTGTCCATTTAATTGTAACTTTTGTAACACCAGCAATATGAAGAATATCCTAATTAGGGATCCCATAAAAGTTGTGGACGAGATGGAAGAGTGTGTGAAGATTGGGATACGGGAGATAATGTTCCAGGACGAGTTGTTTACAATTAAAAAAGAGCGGGTTTTAAGGATCTCTAATGAAATTTTAAACCGTAAACTGGATATTGTCTGGAATTTTAAATCGCGAATCAACCTCATAGAGGAAGATCTGCTTCCAATTTTAAAGAAGGCCGGCTGTAACAATATCCATTTTGGGATCGAAAACGGGAATGATGAAATTCTAGAAAAAATGAATAAAGGAATAACCACTGAAAAAGTGCTTGCTGTTTTCGCGATGCTCAAAAAACACAAAATTCCAGGCTCAGCAAGCTTTATGCTTGCTTACCCGAGTGAAACCAGGGCACAAATAGAGAACACTATCGATTTTGCGATAAAATTGAACCCTTCCTATGTACAATTTTCTGTTACCTGTGATTTTCCCGGTAGCAAAATTTATTTGAACAGTTTAGCAAACGGCAAATATAAAGAGGACATTTACAAGAAGTTTATACTTAAACCAACAGCAGATTTCACTTTTCCATATTCTTCCGAGTTATTTACAAGAGAAGAATTAGACAATATGCTCAAGCATGCGTATCGCAAATATTATTTTAGATATGGTTACATCAAGCGTAGGCTGTCATCCATAAAAAGTCCTGGGCAGTTTATTAATCAAGCAAAAATAGCTTTAGGCCTGTTTAATAACCGATGAATACAGAACTTGAAACCAAGGGACTTAACTACTACAATCGACTAAAAACTGGACAATTTCATTGGTGGAAGCAGTTGCTTAACGTTCAAGCACCATATCGCTGGAATATAAGACGTTTAGTAAAGAAGGGCCTGGTTTTAGATATAGGTTGTGGCATAGGAAGAAACCTAGAACACTTAGACGGAAAGGGAGTCGGGGTAGATCATAATCCTCATTCAATAGAGTTTTCCCAAGCAAAAGGGTTACAAGCATTCTCGGAAGAATCTTTCTTTGCTTCAAGTCACGCAACCCCACTCTCCTTTAACGCCCTGCTCTTCGC
>JADGBS010000374.1 GCA_015231325.1 Oligoflexia bacterium
TGGGAAAGTAAGAGAAACTGGGCAACCAGGAGATGTGGTATGGATTCGTGGAAAAACTCCCCAAATTGAGGACTCTTTATATAATCCTGTCTCTGCACGTCATGTGGAACGTTGTCTGAAAGAAATAATAGAATGGTATAGCGACGCTAAATTTGTCCAATTGGGTGATGCTGGTATGGGGATGCCATTGGTGGCCAGAATGGCAATTGGACATGCTCATTTTGAAGCGATCCACCCGTTCTCTGATGGCAATGGCCGTGTTGGAAGAATGCTCTTTACTTTGCAAATGGCGTGTTCTGGAAAGCTCCCAATCTATCTCTCTGGCTATATAGAGGAACAAAAAGGTGAGTACGGTGAAGTTCTGCAAGAAGCACAAAAAAAATTAAACTACGCTCCTGTAGTAGAATTTTTTGCTAAAGCGATCATTGCTTCCAATAGAGAGGCACTGGTGACTCGCAAAGAGATCCAACTTTTACCTTCAACTTGGAAGGCACGAGGGCGATTTCGCAAGAACTCCACTGCCGAGCATGCACTCTCTTGGTTAACTGCTAATCCAATCTTTACCGTAAAACAACTGCGGAATCAGTTTTCTGTCAGCGCACAGGCCGCTAACACCGCAGTTGATTTTTTGAGGAAACATGCCATTGTCCGTGAGAGAACCTCCTCTGAGCGCAACCGGGTGTTTGCTGCCGAAGAGGTAATCTACCTCCTTTCCAGAAGATTTGGCACAGATCCCAAGGAAGCATTGCTGGGGGCGCAAAAAATTATGCATACTTCCAACGATACACACTAGCGAGGATGAATAAGGGGTGAAATAGAAATTATATCTGAAAAAAATTTGGTAGTACCGTTAACTTACGAAGTAAGATTAGTCAGTAACTCGCTCATAGGATGAGTGATATTTCAGAGGATGAGGACGATGAAATTTGATTCTCGAAAGGAAGTATTAAGAAAAATCTCCTTGTTAGAAAGGGCGCTATCTTTTTATTGCGACAAGAAAGAAAGAGAATTTTGGGAAGAATATTTAGGGCCAGATTTAATTGCGATGACAAAAGATAGGGCATTGAACGCTATTACGAAACTGAAGGAAGAGCATGGTAAAATTCCATTCGGAAATTTATATCGTGGTCCATATTATATTAGGGATTACCTGGGACATGGATCGATCATTAAAAACGAACCACTTGTTTTAAAGAATGGTTTTATATTGTGGTCAAAACTAGATTCTAACCTGAACTTATGGAATTACGTAAAAAACCCCTACAAGGATTCAAGGCTCACCACGGTGTTAACAGCGGAAGATGGAGAACCCATTTACTCAAAAGGTGAGTTAAGAAATTCCCTTGTATCCTAGTGCTGGACTTAATCTATTTAACTAAAGATTTACTCTTAAAACTTTTTTTCAGGAAGGGGCCTTTTGATGAGGACTTGTGCTAAAAATTTTATTTATGTTTTATTCTTTATTTTAACGTTATAACCGATCTGAAAACAGGACAGGTTATCTATGAAAAGTGAAGTGAAAATATTTTCATTAAACATTTTGAAAAGATATTATTTTGATAAATTTGCCTACGGCGATAAAAGTGTTAAATACAAACACCACAACATGGAGTGGAGTAAGGATAATATTCAGACCTTTATTAATCCCCAAGAGAAATTGCAATGGACTAATCAAATTGACTCTATAGAGATACAGGAAATTCTATCTGAATTAGAAAATGAGGGATATATCATCTTTAAACCTACAGAGAGTTCTAAGTATGTTACATTTATAGGAGTTCCGCCAGATGATAGCAGTTCCGTTCTAATGAATTATGGTGATGAATTAAAAAAATAAGCCTAGGTGGTTAAGTGTGGATAATCCACCAGGAGGTATTATGAAATGCTCTGTGTGTTCTTCTTCATATCAAAAGATTCCCTTTGTCTTGGAGAGAAAATTGATTTGTTCTTGCAGCACAATGGAAGATACATATCTTGTACGGCGGAGAAAAAAAAGTACTTTAAGGAATATACTTTACTTCCTCGTCTTTCCAACAGTGATCTATTTTTTTAGCTATGCTAAGGATATGAAGATGCTGATACCAATAGTTCTGGTCGCTGGCGTTTATCTAATCGAATTATTAGTAAATTTTGTCGAATATAAAAAGCACTCATCTTAATGGGGATAATCAGTGGAGTATCTTACACATACCCGAATATCGCTGCACTCAGGAACCAACTTGCAAAAATTTTCACACTTAGTACCAATTCCACCAGTGACGATGGCCCCTGCCATCGTGTAACCAGCATTGCTGGCAGCAACTGCGGCAGCTGCTAGGGTAGCGCCGCAGAACACCGTACATATCTGTCGGTTTATGCATTCACGACGAGTCCCCCACTCAAGACATACCGGGACCTCCTTATTCATGCCTTCACTTTCATCAAAATCGCTTGGAGTTACTTCGTTTGCGAACGCTGATGTGTACACATAAAGTAATGCCAAGTGAGAAAGAAAAAGTGCCTTAAGCATAATTTTCTCCATGTATGCCCGTCGAGAACCTGGAATCACAATACTAAAATAATCAGATCCATCATATTATTTATTGATTTGAAAAACAATCAGATAAATGAAAAATATTTTTCCGTTCATCGCAGTTTTAATTTGAAGTGGAAGATTTTTTAGTAAAGGTAAAGGTTTTGAATGGAATAACAGCGTTGTTGTGTGCAAAAATAATTATTGCTTCCGTTGTAAATTGCTGTCGTCCGTGTCCGAAATTTTTAAAATATTTTAGCTACTTTGAGGTTCCAATGAGTGCGAGCAATGATGAAAATAGAGAGTTTGAAAAATTAAAAACAATACAAAGCTTAGAAGAAATTATCATAAATGGGTCCATCCTATGGATGGAAAAAGATACCCGACAGTTATGCTTATTTCGAGATGACGGACGGGAAATAAACATCACCCTAGGTGGTGGAAAATTTTTAGAACGGCCTCGTTGATGGTACAATTTACGATTAATTCCGCGGAAATTTTTTGTTACTGATGGAGCATTAGTTAGTTTTTTAGCAGCACCATCAGCATTAACTGAAAAGTGAAACCAC
>JADGBS010000375.1 GCA_015231325.1 Oligoflexia bacterium
AGACAGTGAAAAATAGAGAATTTTAAGTAAATAACTTTTTATAACCTTTCCTGCTTGCTTTTGTTCATATTTCTTCATGATTGGGGATAGCTTATAGTAGCATTTAAACCTAATTAGTTTAATTGGCTCAATGTCTGTGAGAAATCAGCCCATCTTGTCTAGTTATTAGGCTATAATCAAATCATACAAATCCCTATATATAAAGAAAATGGATACATTTAGAAGTTTAATACCCAAGTTTAAGCAAGCAATAGAGAATGAAATTTCATTCATTCAAGAGAAGTTATTTACTTAAAATTCTCTATTTTTCACTGTCTGTTTTTTGGGCGGTAAAGCGATACCTGTATTTCAAAAATTTTGAAAAGAAACACATTACGTTCGGATTTGTTGATGGCAAACTTCAAATCACTAGTACAAGCCATGAAGATTTTATAATGGCAGTTCAAAAGAGAATAAATGGCATTAAGACGACTGATAGAAAAGACTTTATAAAAACAGCACTTACAGAGGCACTAGAGGGCTGTAATTTTATAATCTTTTCTCCCATAAATGATGAGAATAAATATGTTCAATTTTGGACTGGAGACCACAAACTTGCGTATAATTTCTACGCCAATAAGACAAATCACTTGCGAAAATTTTACTATTCGATAACAGGGCTATTGAGTGAGTCTGGTTTTGTCAATGAAGACATCCCTGATTATCGTGGGTTTAAGGTCTACAAGGTTGAAAAAACTAAGGGGTACACATCGGTAGATGCAAACTTCAAAAAAGACATCGACTTGGCAGTTGAATTTACAGAAACAATTTACAAACAAATTTATAAATCTAAATCCAGCAAACTAATTGCAAAAGTAGAATGACCAACAAAAGATTTTGTTATCGAGATCCAGAGTTTCCAAATGAGGGATATTTGGCTTTGTTATTTATGTCAGCAACTGATGATGATAAGCTCCGATTTTTGTACCCGATGATGCCTCTCTATCCTAGTCTGGCGATGTTAAGGACTAAAATCCGTCATTTCAAAGATAAACTCGAAAAGAGAAAAAAACTAACGGTCTATGGGGTGATTGCTGTCAAGATCAATTTGGTTAAAAAGTTTCCGTTGAGAAAAGAACATTGGGCAAACCCACAAGGAGAATTATTCGAAAAGGATTATCGCTTGACTAAATTTAGAGAAATGATGGCCGATATGCCCCAACTCTATTCAGTGATTGTGTTGCCAAACGATTACGATATAAAAACAAAAAAATGGAGTCTTATAAATTGGATACCTATCTTGATGACTACAAGTGACGAAAAAATTGACAATCTGATAAAAGCATCTGATCAATCTGTCGACGAGTCTGCCAGCAGTATGGGTATTTATTCAATTGAATTTACAAAGGGATTTGATTTGGATACAGGCAAATTAATCGAGCCAAAGTCAGACAATATTAAAGGTGAGGCCGATTGCTAAAACAAAAATATTAATCAAATGGTTTGATTAATACTGGACACATTGTGTTGTCCCCTGATTTATACCATTTTTTAAGTTTCGCTTTTATGTCTTCATTAACGATAGATAGTAAAATTAGCCTATTAATTATTACTTCGAAACCGTTTAGTGCTTTTTCTAAATTATCGTAACCGAAAAATGTTTCTGTAACTATTTTTCTGGCTTTCAAATAATGACCATGTGCAATTTTGTTCCTTAATTTGTATAGATCACTTATTGTCTTTCTGACACCTACCTCCTCCATCCGAAAGTATTCTTTCATGAGTGTTGGAATATAGTCTTCTCTAAATTTTGAATTGTCCTTATTTTGATTATCAAAAATAAGAGAATTAAACCCAAATGTTAAACCTACCAGATTGTTGTATAGATAAAATTCTCTTTGCCTTGGAGATACTGTATCTTTGTTGGAGGTTTTTTGATTTCTCTTTAGCCTAATGCTCCAATCAATGAACAATAAGTTGTTGTAATTTGCATTCTTAATTTTTTTTAGAGATTTACCTATAAACCAGTCCCAAGGATTGTCTATCGTTGTCTTTTCTGATATTTGCTCATAAATATCGTTATCACTTACAGCTCTCATGCTTTCGGTATTGTGGGGAGAATAGTTGCCAACACCAAATAATCTAATGTCGTTGAAATACAGACCTCCGCCCTTAATGCATCGGATTACTAAAGTGATTAAATTTACATCATCCTCAAATGATTTTAAGTGTTGATTGATGTTCTCGTTTGCACCAATCTTCAATGTTTTTGACAAAATTACCCATGGTGGATAAAAGTTATCAAAATATTTCCAAAAGTTTCCTTCTCGCTCCCATCCTAAAATCCTATAGAGATAATCTTCATTTGAAAAGAATGCTTTAACACCATTATATTCAAGCACGCTATCTAAACTCATTCCACCATGATAATAAAGGTTTTTGAGCTGTAAGAAATAAGTTATTGTCTGTTCGTCTGAAAAAAATTCCTGTTCAAAGTTGCTCCATATTTCTTCAAAGGTAACTAAGATTTCTGTTGAGTGAAAACATTTATAAACTGCATAACCAAAAAAATCTTCAATAAAATATTCAAAGATGGCATTAGGTAGATTTTCTGCTGAAATAGAAAGGTTTGACGCCAACACGAATTTATTGTAATTAGAAATTATTTTTGATTTATTTTCTAAAATAAACTTACTGACTTCATCTGTGATGTACTCATCAGCCCCATAAATTAGTGGTGAGGTATTCAGGGGAAACCTTTTGTTGGGATACAACTTGTCCAATCTCTTAACCTCACTGATAATGTCTCTGGAAATTGCATTTTTTAATGTGATTGGAAACATACTATTTCTTACTCTTAAAATATTTTTTACCTCGTAACTTCTCTGGCAATAAATCCTCATCTGTATACATCTCATATCCTTTTCCGTACCCCACCTCCTTCATTAATTTTGTTGGAGCGTTTCTCAAATTCATAGGGATTGGTAGATTTCCATAGGTCTTCACATCAGCCAATGCAGCCATAAAGCCATCATAAGCACTTCTGTCCTTGGGAGCTTGAGCCAAATAGACAACTGCATGGGCGA
>JADGBS010000376.1 GCA_015231325.1 Oligoflexia bacterium
GCTAGATTTATGGAACTTACCAACGCCATTAACGATTATTTAAATAGCAGCTCATCTAACAGCTCATCTAGCAGCTCATTTTCTGATTCCGAAGAATCTTTTTCGACAGGGGCTTCCGAAAAAAAACAACCTGCCAACAAAAATAACTGTAATTCCCGATCTCGGTTTGTAGGAGAAGTATTGCGCACTTTTATTGTCATGCTGTCTCCCTTTGCACCACATTTTTCTGAAGAGTGGTGGGAAAAGATAGGAGGGCAACGTTCAGTTTTCCTAGAAAGCTGGCCCCAATATGTAGAAAAATTTTTGACACTCGACGAAATATCGATGGCCGTCATGATCAATGGTAAGCTGCGGGATCAGATCACTGTCTCCATAAATGCTACTGATGAAGATATTGTTAATGCCGCCAAAAATAGTAAAAAAATTGAAGGTCATTTGGCCGGCAAAATATTAATGAAAAAAATAGCCGTTCCTCAAAAACTTATCAACTTTATTGTCAAGTAATACAGAATATGATATGCATAAATATGTGTATGTTCTGTGTTTCTAAAAATAAATGAATCGGGATGTAGCGCAGCCTGGTTAGCGCGCTTCGTTCGGGACGAAGAGGTCGCTAGTTCGAATCTAGTCATCCCGACCAATTTATTCTTCGTGCTACTTATGTTGCGTTCGTATGTAATTTTAAAAATGCCATTTTTTGTTGTTTAAAACGCTCCGTCCTGAATGGGTGAATTTTCTCAAATGATTTACCGTCGGATGATAAGTACTTCGTTAATTCTTCTGTAACTTTGTCGACCCTGTTTTGATCGGAGGGATGTGTCGACGTCCATGAATCTCCATCAGTTGACTTATGCTTTTTTAAAAATGTAAGCAGTGCTGTTGGATCATAACCACTGCGAGATATGATCTCTAAGGCCATAACGTCAGACTCTTCCTCCTGTCCACGACCATATCCATTTTTTACCACTGTCTCAACGTCTTCTGAAACCAAATTCTCATACTTCATCATTGCTTCTTTGAATTTATTATCCTTGACGGCAAACTGCGCTAGCAACATCCCCGCAAAAACCCCCACCTCAGTCCATCCAGAACTTTTAATCGCCTTCTGAACATGGTTCGCATCGATATGCGCAACTTCATGCGCCAGTACTGCCGCCAATTCGTCCTCGCTCTCCATATCCTTAAGCAGACCGACAGAAATCAGTATAAAACCACCAGGCGCGGAGACCGCAAATTTTTTCTCAGAGGTCACCACTCCAAAGTGATAACCTCGATAAGTTTCTGGGCGACTACAACTAAATGATAGTAATATTCCCACCTTGTTTAAATAATTATTGAACGCATGAGTCACGAGAGGAGTCTTCGTCAACAAATTGGCCATTACCGAACGCCCTAAGTAATATTCTTGACGCGGTGTCATATCAGAAGTAATCCTAGAAATTGTAGAACACCCAACCACAAAAATAGATGTAACAAAAATACATATACCAAGAACAATTGTATTAATCATAATCATTCGGGGAATGTTTCTCTGATACAGATACATAATTACGTTGACAATGTCATGCAAATTATTTTTCATCAACATAAAAGATCCTCACCTTTTTTCATTTGCTTGCTTATTTGCCTATTCGCTTTTGGGCAAATTTATAACCTAAAAAAATATCTTTAAAACTCATTATTCAAACCACCATCCTGGGCAAATTTTTTAATTTCGTCAAAATTTGCAGACAAAGTCTCTAATTTATCTACTTCAGTAAAATTTAAATTGGGATGTTCGCTTTTATACCAACTTTCATGCTCCGAACTAAAACCTTTTCCCGCCAAAGTAACTTCGTTCTTGTACTTACTCTTAGAAATTTCTTCTCCCTCACCTATGTCATTCAATATAGATTTTTTATTTCCCACGCTAGACTGGTGTATCCATCCTTCAATCGCGGTCACCCCTTCATTATTTCTTTCAGTATTACTTTTGCTTTGATCCTTATCTTTATTGAATTTTACAAAATACCAGGGAGTTTTTTCCTGCAACAAAGTTACTTTGTCACCATAAACAACTTCCACCACAGATTTTCCTAAAAAAGATGCCGTTTTTCTCAGCATCGCCTTTGCTACACCAATTGATAAATAATCTTCTTCAGCATAAAGATCGCCGAACATCGACTGGGTTGTACCTAATGAACATACAATCATAAAAAGATACATTCTGTATTCTAATTTACTAGTTTGGAACTTCCATTTATTATATAGAATATCAAAGCTACTATTATTTTTCATAAAATGACCAAACTCCATTTTCATAATTATTCGGTATTCCATTTTTTAAAATATCCTCAATACGTTCTTTCAAAACAAGTGCGGGGCCAAAATTTAATAGACTTGCCGATTTATTAAAATCAGTAAGTGCCTGCAAAGCAGGATGGAATTCCTGTTTCTGATACAAAACAAATGCATTATAATAAAGTTCTTTTAGTTGCCGTAATTGTAATTCACTGGGAAGTGGTGAATTGTCAGTGTATAAAGTAGTGTAAATTTTTGTAGCAGTTTTTTTTCCTTTTACCCTTATCTGATCGATGAGTAACAAATTGGCCAATATAACTTCATCGGATAGCAATAAATTAACTGTTTCTTCGCTAATAATCAAATTGCAGTGATATTGCTTCCCTATTCCCTCCAAACGTGATGCCAAATTTACAGTATCGCCAATTGCTGTATAATTGTGCCGTTTACTTGAACCAATATTTCCAACAATCGCTTCGCCGCTATGAACACCAACTCGTGCAGCAATTTGTCCGACAATCTGCCTACTGGCCACCCGATTGACCGATCGATTAGAAGTCAGCTCATTAAAAATATTAGGATCATAAGAAGAGGAATCAAAATTTTTTAATTTTTCATTCAAAGAATCCACGGCCCGGTGATAATTAATCGCTGCTGCTATGGCATTCTTTCCATGATCGTCACTCCTAATAGGAGCACCCCATACCGCCATGACCGCATCGCCAATAAATTTATCAACGTAACCACCAT
>JADGBS010000377.1:0-2462 GCA_015231325.1 Oligoflexia bacterium
TATTCCTGCAAACTCATCGATTGAATTAGCTGTTCGTAATTTGAATCAATTTTCGTTACGGATTGTGCTCGTTGTGAGCGAACATAACGAGTTCATAGGCACGATCTCCGATGGAGATGTCCGTAGATAAAATTAACGGTTTTTTATGCTTTGCCGCGCCCCTGAGATAAGGTAAATTTGTTATCTCACCAGAAGGTATTTTTATTTGCTTTTGTCCTAAGCCTATTAAATAATTAAGACTATCTATATCAAATGCTGTAGACATAAATTCAATATTTTTATGCCGACAAAATTCAAAAAGCTCTAAATGCATTTCGTCAGAGAGCTCAAGTTTTTTCAACATGTCTTGCTGACTTTCGTCCTTAACACTATTTGCAAGCTGATATTCTGCCTTTGCTGCCCCTCTCGACACCAGAGTATCAGCCTTGAATGTCTGAAACTTCACAATATCTGCGCCAGCCTGAGCTGCCAGACAAATTAAATCTTTTGCCGTTGCAATATCACCATTGTGATTAACGCCTACTTCAGCAATGATAATTGTTTTGGCGCTCATATATTTATCGGCCTTTCAAAGTGGTCTGATCTGATACATCTTGTTTGATAGAGAGGCCCATACCAATTACACAACTTGCTCCGATTTTTATTCCATTTTTTACGACGGTGTTACTTCCCAAAAAAGTATGTTCTGCAACAGTTACATTTCCATTTAAAATTACACCCGTAGAAATATGGGTATGGTTTCCTATCCGCACATCGTGCTCAATCACCGCAGATGTATTAATGATGCAGTTCGAACCTATTTTTACGTCTGCATTGATTACTACCCTATGCATCACTATTGTCCCTGCACATATTTCAGCTCTCGACGACACATAGGCTGTTTTTGAGACAATGCACGGAAGCTGGAACCCCATATTTTCTAACTTGTTATAAATTTTAAGTCTGTTTTCAGGCGACTTAATCTGCCCTTGCGTTACAAAGGCATATTTATACTGCTTAACCAATTCTGAAAGATCAGCATCGGTTGCGATGATGGAATAATCTAAAACTTGTTTACCAACTTCATCCGGTAGTCCTACTAAGCCTGCAATATCAAATTTGTCTTCGTTTTCAATCACATCTATGCATGCTTTTGAATGCCCACCGGCTCCTACTAGAATAATCTCTGGCTTTCTCACGACTTTTTTACTGCCAAAGTTGAGCTACTAGGAATATTAATGAGTCTTTTAGACAAGTCACTAACTTGCGACAAGTCCATTTTGGGGCAATCGGCATACGGAGCTAATTCATTAATTAACTCCCAAGCCGGACGGGTCATATATCCAGCTTGATTTGTAGAAAGTAATATCGCATCCCGCTGATCTGAAAGTGAAGGATCTAACAGAATAGTTTGTAGCCAATAATTACTAACTGAGTTTTCTGGCTCCCTATATAGTTGAACACCAGAGAGACTAGCGAATGCATTTTCGTACTTTTTAAACAAAATCCTTTTGGCCAAAAGCATGGAAGGTAATTGTTCTAATTGAGCACATCCAAGAGCTGCATTTAGATTCGGCAAGCGGTAGTTATAACCAATTTGGTCGTGCTTATACTCCCATGAATGGGGAACTTTAGCCGTTGTCGTTATATGTTTTGCAAGTTTCGCTATTTCAGAGGAATTGGTAAGTATGGCACCACCTCCTCCCGTCGTGATTGTTTTATTGCCGTTAAAACTTAACGTGCCCATCAGCCCAAAAGTACCTGTGTGCCTTCCTTTGTAATAGCTTCCTAAAGACTCCGCCGCATCTTCCACTAAAACGATGTTGAAATCGTTTGCAACTGCAAGCAACGTATCTATCTCGGAGGCATGACCAAACGTATGCATCGGCACCATTGCTCGAATCACCCTACCAGTATTTCGATTAATACAGTATCCACCTTTTTGTTCTGTATTAAATTTCAAGTAATCCCTTAACTTATAACCATCAATACCTAATGTTGACGGCTCACTGTCTATAAAGTGTGGGATAGCATCACAATAAGCTGCGGCATTTGCGGTTGCAACAAATGTTAGTGCGGGCAAAAGAATCTCGTCTTGTGACTTAACACCAGCAAGCTTGAGAGCAATATGAAGTGCTGCTGTTCCGTTCACGACAGCCACAACATATTTTGACCCAGTGAATTCTGCTAAATTGGACTCAAATTGATCTACAAATTTTCCTACGGATGAAACAAAAGTTGAGTCAATAAATTCTTTTTTTCTAGTTTGATTCCTAACTCTTGTTCTAGCTCATTACGGGTCAAGAGTTTTAGATGCAAAATACTATCAACGCCTAAACCGCCGACTAAAAATACACTTTTAGGTTGTTCACCGAGCTGAATAACTCTGTTCATATATTCGTCTGTTGCAACAAAATGAATAGATGACATTTTAGTTATTGCGTGTCTGAGCGCATCATCAAAGGCGCCTTCTGTTACCTCAC
>JADGBS010000377.1:2625-3022 GCA_015231325.1 Oligoflexia bacterium
AGTCCAATTGATTTGGTCACTCCTATTGCGGTATCAGAGCTCAATAAGGCTTCAATCTTATATGCAATCTTAAAGTTATCTTGCTCGATTTCTTGATAGGTCAATCCAAACTCAGGGGATAAATGCATTCCTGTTACAACAACTTGCAATTCAAGTGATGATGAAAGGGTGATTTTTTCCATCACACAGCGCAATAAACCGTAATCTGCTCTGGTGCTTGTGATCACACAAATTTTTCGCTTCATAACTCAATCTGCTCATCTTGATCAAAATCACGTTTCGCTACTTGTCCAACTATTTCGTCCCACCGCATGGGTGAAAGTCCGTTGCCTGGTCTTTTAGTTGCGATATTTTTTTCAGAAAATAATGTTCCTTTAGTAATGCGTTTAGTAGCAAT
>JADGBS010000378.1 GCA_015231325.1 Oligoflexia bacterium
AACTTGTATGACGGCATTTTTTTGGGCGCATGCCTTATTATGAGCATAGGCCCAAAACAAGTCAATAAAAAAATTACGATAAATAGAAGAAACAATGCCAGAATAGTTGTTTGTAGTGCTATAACAGTTTTATCCAAATTTTTTAAATGGTAAGAAAATTATAATTTTTTTTTACTGATTATCTCCATTATCTCCAAAACTTGCTTATCGCTTGGAACATCACCATGGGTGATTACTTTGTCACCAACTACCAACACATTAGTCATAATCTAACATTGAATTGTTTAACAGCTTTGTATTTTATTTCAATTAAACAATGAAGATGATAGAGTACGCATGCGATTTACTCGTAACCGGCGCTTCCTGGAAACGCTTAGAAGTAAAAGTTGGATCATTAATCTATTATAGCAGAAGTTGGGTTTTAAAAAATGGAGTTACTTGCTAAATCGCAGGCCGTACAAATTGAATTTCTGGTTGCAGATCTGACTAAAGTTGAGTTAGACGAAAATTCATATGATGCAATTATTTCCATTTGGTGTCATTTGCCTTCTCAGGAAAGAAAGATCCTCCACCAAAAATGTGTAGAAGCACTAACTGACCAAGGTCTGTTTATCTTGGAGGCCTATACCCCAAAACAGCTTGATTATAAAACCGGTGGACCACCGGATATCAACTTATTGGTATCACTTAACGATTTGATTAAAGAACTTCACCCACTGAATATTCTTCATGCTCAAGAAATTGTTCGTCATATAGAAGAGGGGCAGGGACATGTTGGACAAAGCGCTGTTGTTCAATTCATTGCTAAAAAGCAAGGTAAAAGCAACGATGCAAAAACCTACTGCTGAGACAAAATCCATTATTAGTGTCAACGTGATCATTCCGCTGGGATAATCACGCGCTAAAATTATTTCTCATTGCTCCGTTGTTAAAGTTTCGATAAAAATTGCACATCATAGTCACACCACTCCTCCCTCCTCAAGAAACTTTACTGGTCTAAGAAGACCCTCCACCCGAATTCGAAGTTGCAATGTTATATTGCGAACTTCGCTATGTTCGCAATATAACATTGCAACATAGTTTATACAAAAAAAGAGTTAAGAATGAATATTCCAGAGGAGAAATCTAATTATTTGTCGTTTATGGGCATTGTCAAAACTTGGCATGAAATTTGCTCATATAATATTAGAGTAACAAACAGGAGATTTGTGTTGTAAATCGACAAATGGTGAGGTTTCAGAAAAAAATAAAAAATTGTTATCACAAAACTGAAACTAAAAGACGGAGGTACAAATGGCATTGTGTGATGATTGTGTTGTGAAAGGATATAGCAAAGAGATATGCAATATGCACTTAAAGCATGTCGCTTCAGTCAATAAAAAAAATAAAAACAAGGCCAAAGAAAAAATACAAGAAAAGGCACAAAAGAAGGAATTCCTAATTGGCAACAGGGCGGTAAAAGCAGCACTGTATGGAGGAGCTTCTATGCTAGGAGTGACCTTTGTCATTGCCTCTGCTCCAGTATTGGGTTTTGGTATCATTGCTCACACTATAGGAATAAAAGTTTCTGCTGGCATACTAGGTGGGGCGGTTGGCAGCTTAAAAAAAGAATGTCGACCTATCAATAATTCTGTCCATAAAACAATGTAATTACATTCATGATTATGTTTATATTCAAGGATGTAGTCCACCCCATAAACGCTGATGATATGCTCATTTGTTTTTTCTCCCAAGTATTGGATCTATACTTTACTCAGCGCAGCAAGATAAATTCAATTCGCTCTTTGAGCTAAAATAAATATCAAATCATCTACCTGGTATATAAGGATTGGAGTCAGTGAAAAGCAAAAATGCCGTAATCATTCTCATTCTGTTGGTTGGAATCATCGTATGGAATTTTCTCAATAGCGAAAAATACGGTATACACTTCAGAACAGGAGTGGGGAGCGGTGACAATCGTCATCATTTTAATAGAGTAGCAAATACCAATACCTTAATCCCAATAAAAATTGGATCTAGAATGGTTCACTCGAATTATGGTCAAGATTGTCTTAAATGTCACTCTATAATTGGTAGTGATAACGAACCCGCAAGACCAGCACCTCCCCTCGCCGCAAATGCCACATTAATACATCCATTTCGTGGAGTTTGTACTAAATGTCACACGATTACTCCGGCCAGCGGCGCTCAGCAAGTTGCAAATACTAATGGTGTTGGAATACCTATTAAGATAGGGGCCTTGGTAACTCATACCAATTATGGTCAAGATTGTCTTAAATGTCATTCTATCGTCGGCGGTGATGGAAAGTCTGCAATACCTGCTGACCCTATTTCTCCAAATGATTTATTGGTACACCCGTTCTGGGGAGCTTGTACCAAATGTCATCCAATTACCACAGGGAAAATTGCGTTGGCGGGTAATTTACAACAACAACAATTACATCATCAACAATTTGCTGGCGGAGGCGGTGGACAAGGTCAGGGACAATTGCAAGCACAACAAATACAAACAATAGATCAAGTAACAGGACTTCAGGGTCAAGGACAGTCTATCTCTGGTGGACAATATGTATGCTCTCAATGCGGACATACCGGACTTCCACACTTCGATCAAAGTGGAACTCCTCACTGTAGCGAATGCGGCGGGGTAATGAAGATGATAAATTAAATCACAAAAATTTAATTTTAATTTTTGATTCAAGGAAATATTGGTATCATCGCACATAGTCTCATTTTTTTTGTTTTAGAAAAAATGTATCCGTTCCGCAAAATAACTAAACTAATTGTTCACTATCCACGTTATGTCAACGCCTTGGGATAATGATGTAACCTTCTGGAAAATTGATGTCGTTGCTAGTCATGGATATTGTGGAAAAGAATAACCTGAAGCAATATAGTGGACCCCATTGTCTAGACCAAAATTTCTAATATTTTGTGATTTCTTTCACCTAAAAGGACGGTCTTCCCCGAAGGGAAAAGGGCCGCTACCATTTGTCGCTCGTAGGATAAAACTATATTC
>JADGBS010000379.1:0-842 GCA_015231325.1 Oligoflexia bacterium
TGTGGAAGTCAATTCATTGGTTTTTTTCTGGCGGGGCTTTCAATCATCGGTACATGGAAAGATGCTTCTAATCTCTTTCTGACTATATTAGTTCCGGTGCTTATTCTGGCGATTCCCATTTTTGACACAACTTTCGTCTCGATAATGCGAAAATTTCATGGGAAGAAGATTACCGACGGCGGCAAAGATCATCTTTCGCATCGTTTAGTGGCCCTTGGTCTAAGCGAACGGCGAGCAGTTAATATTCTAATCTTTTTGGGATTGGGGACGGGTCTTAGCACTATTTTCATTATTCACACCTTTAATATTTATTTCGCCCTTGGAGTGTTTCCTTTGGTTGTGGTTCTTTTCGCGATCATTGGCGCCTTTTTGGCACAGACAAATGTATACAATGTTCCGGCGTCATTCCCTCGATGGAAGAGCTTTCGCACATCTCTACGAATAAATTTCCTTCTGGATTATAAGAAACGTTTTGCCGAGGTTGTTTTTGATATCGTTTTGCTATTTTTCAGCTTGTTTTTGTCCTATAACTTACGCTTTGAAAGCTACTTTAGCGGAGTATATATTGAGCAGTTTTCAGATTGTGTAATCGTATTTATTGCCGTAAAAGTAGCGGTACTCTTTGCTCTTGGAATGTACCGCGGTGAATGGAAGTACATGGGTATTCCAGATGTTATTATCCTTCTCAAGTCGTCTTTCGTAAGTTTTTTACTTATCATTGGTTATGTGGGGCTTATATATCGCTTTGAGGGATTTTCCCGCGCGGTTTTAATTTTGGATCTTTCTTTTTCTGTTATGTTGCTAGGCGGGGTGCGTATCGCCCTACGAATAATGAACGAGTA
>JADGBS010000379.1:1031-2450 GCA_015231325.1 Oligoflexia bacterium
TCCATAGCGAACAGTTGCTTTATAGCTTTTTGGATAAGAATAAGGTTAAGGATATTTGGATCTTAAATAGTGTTATTAACACCGGCCCCAGTTTGGTGAATACCCTAAAGACTCGAGGCCATAGAATTATAACGGACGCGGTATTATGAAAGTTCTCGTCACTGGTGGTGCTGGATTTATTGGGAGTCATTTGTGCGATCGCTTGATTAAGAGCGGTCATCAAGTTTTTGTTATTGACGATTTATCGACAGGGCAGATCGAAAACATCGAGCAGCTAAAAGGGCATACCAACTTTCACTACACTATCGATACAATAACTAACAAACCGCTTATCCATGAGCTTATCGACAAGTGTGACGTTATCTATCACTTGGCCGCGGCGGTCGGAGTGAAGTTGATTGTTGAGCGACCGGTCCACTCAATCGAAACCAATATTTACGGTACAGAATTGATTTTCAAATACGCTTCCCAAAAGAACAAGCGCACGATCATCGCCTCGACCTCCGAGGTATACGGTAAGAGCGGCAAAGTTCCTTTCTCAGAAAATGATGATTTAATCTTGGGGCCAACTCATATCGCCCGTTGGAGCTACGCTTGTTCTAAGGCCATCGACGAATATTTGGCCCATGCCTACTGGAATGAAAAACGGCTGCCGGTAACGGTAGTGCGTTTTTTTAACACGGTTGGTCCACGACAGGTCGGCCACTATGGGATGGTAATTCCGCGATTTATCCGCGCGGCCTTGGCGGGAGAGGATATTTTGGTTTATGGAGATGGCGATCAGACGCGATGCTTTGGACACGTATACGATATCGTTGAGGCCCTAGAGCTGTTGATGAATGTCCCTCAAAGTTACGGTGAGACCATCAACTTGGGGCAACCGGAAGAAGTCTCCATCAACTACCTTGCTGAACGAGTGATCAAACTTTGCGAATCGCCGTCGCAAGTCCGCCATATCTCCTTTGAAGAAGCTTACGGTCGCGGGTTCGAGGATATGCGACGTCGCGTCCCCGATATAACAAAGGCCAAGCGGATTTTCGGTTTCTTTCCGAAGAGGAACTTGAACGATATTTTACACGATTCTATTGCTCACTTGCGATTATTAGGCGCGCCAGCGACTCTTCGATAGAGGCCGGTCTCCAGATCCAGTCAGGGGCGATGCCCCTTAGCTTGCGATTATCCCCGTAACTGTCATCAAGGTCGGTCTTTCCATCATGGTGGCCCGGCATTGATAGAGTTTTGATTTTTTTCCCGGATTTTTGTATCAAAATGTCGAGAACATCAGCAATGCTGATCGATTCTCCTCGACAAACATTATAGATCTCGCCGGGAGATCCAAAAAATAAGATCTTAAAGTAGGCATCAATCACATTTTCAACATCAAGAAAATCTCGCTTTGATTTCAGGTTACCGACCTCA
>JADGBS010000379.1:2490-2995 GCA_015231325.1 Oligoflexia bacterium
TTGGCATTTTTAATTTTCTCAACAAAGGCACCGACCGCAAGAGAGGTTGGAATGCCCGGGCCGATAATGTTAAAGGTTCTGGCCAAATTGACTGCAATTTTATCTGCATAGTAATGGAAAATTTGGGCCTGTAACACTTTGCTCAGTCCATAGGGGGTTTTGGGGTTGAGGACGGCGTCCTCACTAATGGGTAGACTGGCCTGTATTCCATACTCAGCGGCAGAACCAATCAGGAGTATTTTTTCAACACCCGAACAACTGACCACGCATTCAAGAAGCCGCTCACTAAGAATTGCGTTCACCAAAGCTAATTCTTCAAAATCGGAGGAGCTGGCGTTCCCCACTAAATTTATAATGTAAGAGGGGTTGAATTTTTTGATTAATAGAAGAATATTTTCTTTTTTTAAAAGGTCTATCTCCCTATCCACACCAACAATATGGTATTTCTTATTAAACTCCTTCTTTGCAACATAGCTTTGTAAATTACGACCAACAAAACCATTGG
>JADGBS010000037.1 GCA_015231325.1 Oligoflexia bacterium
TTTTTAAGCTGGCAGCACCGACCCTACTCGACAGGTCTTTTAACCACCAACCACAGAGCATGGGACGTGCGGAAAATCCCAAGGTGTGTATGTTCGTGTGCGTAAGCACACGCTTTCTCTTAACCAACTTCTGCATTTTTAAAATGCCTCCTAGTCAACATCGAACCTGTTTTCACAAGCTCGCTCCTTTAGGGGCGAGTTGTTGACCAGACATTGCTTCCTTTGTTTACAAGCGATAAGCGCATATTTTCTTTGATTTCCTTTAATTTACTAGCATCAAAAAAGGCCTTAAGCACGCGTCGGACTTCAAAGTGGCCGCTGTTGTTTTTCAATTCTTTTAAAAAACCCATCTCCGAAACTTTGGCAATCAATGAATCAAAGCGCTTTATGAGTTGGGTTTCGTCGGTTTTATCAGGATAAAAACCCTTTAACATTTCATATATATCTATTTTACTTAAAATCAAACGATAATCATCGGAGACCTTTTCATCGAATTGTTCCAGTGCTTCTCGCATCAGCACTAATAAAATACTTACATCAAACGATAATTGCATTTTTCTTATTAATGAAATACCGCCATCTTTACCACGAATGCCTCTTTCGCCTGCCGAACCAGCTGGCCGGGGTCCCTCATTGCTATAATCATCACTAGAATCTTCTAGCGATGAGTCGATGCCAGCATCACCGCTAGTTCCGTCTGCAAACTTATCACTAGTAGATGGAGTGCTTTTTAAAAAAGCATAACCATCTTCCTGATTTAGATGGAGGAATAGGTTCAGGGAGGAAAAGTAGTTACGAACATATTCTTGATTTAGTAACAATTTATCCCAGTACTTTTTTTCCTCATTAAAGACGAATCCTTGCAACAGTTTTACTAACACAGATCTTAGCAAAAGGTCATGTTGGTTGCTGCCGATACTGGGAAAGTTAACATTATTTTTTGAGGAGGTTATCTTATTGTGATCGTGCATGTAGTCTCCGCTTCTGTGCTAATCATTATTAGGCGTTCGTAGTAAAACTCGCTTGGGTAAAGATTACCTGAGGTGTTTTGATGGAGCAATCACCTAGACTGTCTATATGAAGGGATATAGATTCTATTACATCATCGTGCATAAAACAGTTATCCGTATGCTCTTTTGCTAGATCCATATATCCGACGATCTCTCCAATTCCGCGTTCAATAGGAAATATTAGCGATAGTTCACCCAAAGAAATTTGACCTTTATTTGTAAGGGTGAGTGCTTTTTCTATACGTGTCGCCAGTAATTCTCGATCTATAAAATACATTTCTTTAAGTAACGCCATCTCTTTTTCGATGGCCTTGTTCTCCTCTTCTATGAGGGCAGCCGATTTACTGTTGGCACTGTTATCTGTTGATGAGGTATCCGCAAAGATTGTCGCCTCCTTAGACTGCCAAAGAGGTCGTTCCATAGGGAGATCGATTTCCGGCAAATAATTTAGAGCGATAAAATCCTTTGGTGGACGATTAAGGAAAAATTCTTTGTTTTCAATTAAAAATCTTTTTATTTGAAAAATTTCTTCTGAAACGTGCTTGTTTTCCAAAAGATATTTTTGGTGAAGTAATTTGCGCAATTCTTCTGATAATCGGAATTTTGATTTTAAAACTTTCTGTCCAACATGTAATAGATTCGCTTTGAATTTTTTTAAAAAAGATGAATAGTGATGGTTTTTAGTTTGCTGGATGAAATTTTCTATTTCTGGTGAGCTTAATGCTTTGCGGATGAGTTCGTTTAGTTCACTTTGTCGTGAGGATGACATGAGAAAATTCCAAAATGCATTGAAGCTTTTTCCCTGATCTGATTCCTCTAAATAATCGTAGGCATCTAAAATCTGTCCTAGAATTTCACCTTTGGTCACAAATTCTTTTAATTTTTCTTCCTTGATTTTCTGGGTTAGGTCTTTGAAAATGTCTTCAACTAAACAAAAATCGGAGATCAAACGTCTTGAATCTTCAATTAGATTAAGAAAGCGTTCCCTGATCAAAGTTCCGTCCATTTTTTTTACGACACCGGTAGTTTTGATCGTTTTCATCTCATCCGTGATTTCATTTTTCTTTTCTTCTAGAAATTTCAGGCGACCGGAAGGGGTAACGTCAGTCTCATTAGCAATAGTTTGCAAGTTCTCAAATATCATAGTGAAACGAGAGTGAGTTCCTACGAATTCCTTACGTTCAAGATTTTCCATCCACTCTAGAGCACGCTCCGAATCATAAGTGAGTTCCACTATCGGGGTATCCGACTCGTAATCATAAAATTTGCGGATAAAGCGATGATTATCGCTGCACCACATGTTCAGGTAATGCTCGGGATTATTTGTAAATTTTTTGCCACCAAAAGTGGGGTCATTGCCAGCGTTGGCACCGGTACTACCGGTACTAATAGTACTGGCTATATTCTTGGTACTGTTGGTATTTTCGCTACTATTTTCACTTAATCCTTCCAGATAACTGCCTAGGATTTGTTTTAGTTCGTTAAAGGGTATTTGCGCTCGATGTTGTTGCTTAAAAGCAAAATGGAAAAAACCCAGGGCCAACGATGCATAATCGCTTCTTAATAATTTTATAGTGGAGGAGTGTTCTAGGTGAAAAGCAATTTGATCAAAATTCACGGAATTCTTTCTCCAAGAGTGCATTACCTGGTGATGTGCCGAAGTTAGTGCTGGGTGTTGGGAAGACTGTTCATTTAATTCGCATAATGATATTTGTTAAGTAAGTGAAAGTATACCAAAAATTGTAAATTTCTCGCGAATTTTATGAAAAAATAAAAAAAATAATTTATACTGAGGAGTGGCCCTCTTATCCCTATTATCCCCACTTATGGAGCAAAAACGGAGTTGGTATATGAAAAAAGTGAACATGGCCTCTCCGGTGGTTAACTCGGCGGCATCCCAGGTTACTTCTACAGCAATTGAATTCCACAGTGATAATCCGGGAGGTGTACTCCAGCTTTGGAGATTGGCCTATCCCATCGTAATTTCTATGGCGTCTTATACTTTTATGCAATTTGTGAGTCGGATGTTTCTTGCTTGGTATAGTCCGGATGCCATTGCTGCCATTGTTCCGGCAGGCGTACTTACCTTCAGTTTTATCTGTTTTTTTCATGGAGTTTCCTCGTTTGTTAATGTTTTAGTTGCTCAGTACTATGGTAGCAAACAGTACGACAATATGAGCAGAACGTTATGGAGTGGAATATATTTTTCTTTGATTGCGGGGATGATTAATTTAGCATTAATTCCGCTTGGAAGTTGGATCATTAATCATTCTTATCATAGTGAGACAGTTAAGGTTTTGGAGCGTCAGTATTTTATTATTACCGCCATGTTTGGGGGTGTTCCAATACTGGCAAATGCTTTTTCTTCATATTTTATCGGCATGGGAAGAACTAAAATAACTATGGTGATAAATCTTGGGGGGAATCTACTTAACGTACTGCTTGCTTATTTGTTAATTTTTGGAAAATTGAACCTGACAGCAATCGGGATCAAAATACCGGAACTAGGTATTGTTGGGGCGGCGTACGCCATGGTTATTGCCAACATTGCAATGTTGCTGGCCTTTATCTATATGGCATTCATTAATAAAAAAATACAAGATCGTTTTTGTCCTCAAAAACATTATCTTTTTGATTATAAAAATTTCAAGAAGCTACTCAAATACGGGCTTCCGAGCGGAGTGGCATTATTTTTAGAAATGACCTCGTTTACAACCTTTGTTTTTTTGATCGGAAATGTTGATACAGTTTCTTTAGCTGCCAATAACATTGTTCTTTCGATAGAAATGATTTCTTTTATGCCGATTCTTGGAATTAGTATTGCCAATTCTACTTTGGTTGGGCAGTATATTGGGAAAAAGCGCACGGAGATATCGCGGAAAGTTTGTTACAGCGCCTTGAAACTTTCGGTTTCGTACTGTTTATTGCTAGGAATATTATTTGTTTCTTTTTCGGAATTTTTCATTACTTTTTTCTTGGTCGGTATTAGTACAGGTACTGGTGTTGGCGCTGCGGTTGGTGGGGTGGGTGCGATTATGATACAGGCAAAAATATTATTGAAGATACTTGCTGTTTTTATTTTTTGTGATGCGATAAATAATACTTTCGGTAGTGCCATTAAGGGGGCGGGAGATACTCGCTTTTATATGATTAGCTATGTGTTGGTTGCTTGGTTAGTATTTATTCCTGGGGTTATAATTGTTCTGGAATATCTTCATTTATCGATAGAGTACGCTTGGCTATGCTCAATATTGTATCTATCATTATTGGCGCTGATTTTTTTCTTAAGATTTAGATCAGGTGTTTGGTTGACGCACAAAGTTATCGAGCATGTTTAAGTTAAACGGGAATAACAAACGGGTGATGTATGGGTGATGTAGCTATGAATACAAGAGTACCGAAAGTGCTGTTAACTGGAGCTGCCGGTTTCATAGGGAGCAAGGTTGCGCATAATTTATTGCGAAGGGGTATTAAAGTTGTTGCAGTAGATAATCTAAATGATTATTACGATCCGAGATTAAAAGAGCATCGTTTAGCGCAGATTACACAGCTTACTAATGGATTGGAGCGATCTTTTGAATTTCATAAAATTGATATAGAAGATATCGTTGGGCTGAGGAAATTATTTTTAGGTAACATTACTGAGAATGTTGAGACTGTGGATAAGGCGCCATTTACTGCGGTCATTAACCTTGCCGCCCGAGCAGGTGTTCGTGCGAGTATGGAGAATCCCTTTGTTTATCAAACTACCAATGCCAATGGGACATTAAATCTTTTGGAATTGATGCGCGAGTTTGGAGTAAAAAAATTTGTGTTGGCATCGACATCTTCGCTGTATGCAGGGCTTCCGATGCCTTTTCATGAAGAACTGCCAGTAAACACGCCTATTTCGCCATATGCTGCTTCCAAAAAGGCGGCAGAGATGATGGCCTATAGCTATCACTTCCTGTATGGGATTGATGTCAGTGTCCTTCGTTATTTCACTGTATATGGTCCAGCGGGGCGGCCAGATATGTGCATGTTTCGTTTTATTAAATGGATCGATCAGGGCGAAGCGCTGACTCTTTATGGCGACGGAGAACAAACGCGCGACTTTACTTATGTAGATGATATTGCGGAGGGTACGGTTCGGGCCATGTGTCCACTGGGCTTTGAGGTGATAAACTTGGGTGGCGGGCGAGGACCTACCTCGCTGATCTATGTTATCAACAAAATCGAAGAATATTTGGGGAAAAAGGCGAAAATTAATTATCATCCATTTCATAAGGCCGATTTAAAAGAGACGATGGCCGATATTAAAAAGGCCGGCAGAATTTTAAATGGATGGCGTCCGTTGGTTTCTGTGGATGATGGGATAAAGAATAGTGTTGAGTGGTATATGCAAAACAGAGATTTGGTTAAGGGACTTTGTTAAGCAAAAAGTTTTGCGCAATCCCGATTCTTTTGGGGCGGGGCGGTGGCCTTGGTTAGAAATAGGCTATTGAATTATTATTTGGGTGCCATCAAAATCGAAACGAAACCGAACTTCTTCTAGACCTTCTTGATGCATTGCTGCGCGTAGTTTTTTTGTGTCATGAGCATGGAACATTAAAAAACCGCCTCCTCCAGCACCAATTAGTTTGCCGCCAGTGGCCCCGTTTTTCAATGCCACATTGTACCAGTGGTTGATCCTTTCGTTACTCATGTTATTTGAACGACATTTTTTATATTCCCAATGTTGATTCATCAATTTTCCAAATTTTTCTAAATCACCAGATTCTAAAGCACGTTGACACTGTACTCCGATTTCCTTTACAAAATGTAAATTTTCAATCATCTCTTTATCATTTTTAAGACTTCGTGTTTTTTGTTCTTCCAAAATACTAGAAGCTTCGCGTGAATATCCTGTAAAAAACAGCAGTAGATTATCTTCTAATTCGTAAAGGATTTCTTTTTTTAAATTCAAGGGTTGCGCGTCCACATAACCATTTTTATTGAATTTAAAGCAGGTTAGACCACCAAATGCTGCGATATACTGATCCTGTTTTCCGATTGGTGATTTTACTTTTTCAATTTCGACAGTACATGCTTGTTCTGCCAAATCTCTGGGGTGCAAGAATTTTTTTTGGTAGGTGTGCAGGGCCTTTAATAGTGCAGTAGTAAAACTACTTGATGAGCCAAGTCCTGTTCCTGCCGGAATGTCGGCCATGCTAGTAATTTCCAAGCGACCTTCGTTATAATCTACAATATTGAGACATTCACGAATAATTGGATGTTTTATTTCAGCTATTTTTTCAACTGTCTCCATTTGGGAGTACTTAATAATATATCCAGGACGAAAAATTCTATGTAAAGTGACATAAACATATTTGTCTATAGCTGCCGCCATTAAAAAACCTTCAAATTTTTCGTAGTATGAAGAGAGGTCAGTGCCGCCTCCCCCCAGGCTAATTCGTAAAGGACTACGTGCTATGATCATAATTGATGTAACTCCATGTATTTTTATGTATCTTGCTGACGCATTGTAAGGATATCTTGGTTGTCTTGGTTAGCTTTTAGATAGCGTAGTGTTTTTAATACAGAATCTTTGATCGAAAATTTGGGTTTCCAACCCAGAGACGAGATTTTTTTTGTGTCCAAAAAAATAAAAGGATTATCTCCTATCCAACCGCGTTCGCCACCAGTGTAGCTAAGAGTAGGATCAAGGTTTAGTTCTTTGCAAATAATTGCAACAGAATCATTGACTTCACAATACTCGTCTGTGCCCAAATTAAAGATGTTAACTTTGTCATGAGACTTTTCAATGGCGATCAGTATTGCATCGATGCAATCTTGGACATACAAGTAAGATTTTTTTTGATGTCCGTTCCCTAAAATTTTAAGTTGGTCATGATTTTTTAGCAATTGTTTATAAAAATCGAAGATATGTCCATGAGTATATCTTTCACCTAAGATAGAAACAAAACGAAAAATCCAGCTCTGCATTTTGTAACCTTCACAATAGGCAGCGATTAACCCCTCGCATGCTAATTTAGATGCACCATATAAAGAAGTTTGCACCGGAAAAGGGGTATCTTCTGGAGTGGGGATGATTTTACTCTCTCCATAAATAGATCCGGTTGAAGAAAAAACTATTTTTTTTACATTGCATACACGCATGGATTCAAGAACATGGAATGTGGCGATAGTATTTTGTTCCAAATCTTTACGAGGGTGCTCCAACCCGAAGCGGACATCGGCGTTGGCCGCTAAGTGAAAAACCACCTCGGTTCCTTCCATTGCATTTTGAATTTTTGCGAGGGATGGAGGATCTAAAATGTCTGCTTCAAGCAATCGAAAGTTGGGATGAGAGCATGCGTTTTTAAGGAATGACCTAATGCCGGTAGAAAAATTGTCAACAACAACAACCTGATGACCTAAAGACAAAAGTCTATCAACTAAGTTGCTTCCAATAAATCCACTTCCACCGGTAATTAAACAACGCATACTACTGTTCCTGTTTCTATTCCTATTACTGATGCTGATACTATTACTATTATTATTACTATTTTTAAATTTGTTTTAGGCCGAGGGGGAGGTGGATTCCCATTTTGTGGTATTTCTTTTTAGGTCGGGATGACTGACTATCAAGTGCCAAATTATTCCTTGGAATGCTTCTGTATGGGGGGTAATGTGGGAGGGGTTTATAGTCGGGATGATTAAAACTGTATTAGATGATTTAGCGGTGTAACCACCATCTTTACCTACTATTCCCATGATGGATGCTCCAATATGTTGAGCATATTGAACTGCTTTAACTAGGTTGGGACTAATGTTTTTATCAAGGCTTCCTCCTCCTACTGACATGATGAAAACCGCATCATTTTTGTTCAGTTTAGATGTTCGTAGCCATTCAATAAAAACTGTATCCCATCCCTCGTCGTTGGTGCGAGCAGTCAATTCGGAAACATTATCAGTCGGTGCGTAGGCCTCAAATCCGCAGAGTTTTCTAAAATCGTTTACTGCATGTGTACAACTGCCTGCACTTCCGCCTACACCTAAGAAAAATAAACGACCACCAAGATTGCGCACCTTTAAGAGGGCAGACACGATGGCCTCAATTTTTTCAACGGAAATGCTTCTAGATATCTGTTGGGTTTCTTCCAAAAAATTTTGTATAAAATGGGTGCGAAGTCCTCCAGTGCGCTGCGTTTTATCAACATCCTGAACTTGCATAACATACTTCCTTTATTTTGCTGATTGATCAAAGAAAATATCCTGCTCTGCATGCATCCTCATAGAACATCTTTACAGTTTCCAAAGAGAATTCGGCCAATTTTTTTCCGACTAGATCTAACTTTTTTAAAATATCCGGTGTGGCCGTGATAATGTGGCAGCCGATATCGTCGGCCTGAAAAATATTCAGTAACTCACGTGGAGACGCCCATAACAGCTCTAATGCTGGATTATTCTCCTGGATGATTTGTAATGACTCTTTCATTACAGGAATAGGATCTCTACCCGTGTCCGCAATTCTACCAGCAAAGACAGAGATAATCCCATTTTGGGCATTGGCCATACTTTTCGTAATATTTGTAACCTGTTCTAGGGTCATTACCGCTGTGACGTTTAGGCCTACTCCTTCATTTGCAAGCGACTCAATTAATGAGTAACTAGGTTCACCACTAGTGTTAGTTACTGGAATTTTTACAAATACATTCTTTCCCCAGTCCTTTATTTCCAGCGCTTGGCGCCTCATATCTTCAAAATCGTCTGCAAAGACTTCAAAAGAGATAGGGCGATTCACAACGAATTGTAAAATATCCAAACAGAAACTGCGATAATCAGTAATTCCGGCCTTTTTCATGAGCGTTGGATTAGTAGTAAAACCGCTTATATACGGTTTTTGATACATTTCCAAGATATCATTTTTATTTGCGCCATCGGAATACAATTTTATTTTCAAATCGGATACATTTTTCACGAAAAATACCTCTTTGAAAATTACCCTTTTGTATTTTTCAACAAAGTTTTAAATTAAATTGATAAATCTATAAACTGATAAACTGGTAAACTGGTAATAAATCTATGTCATAATTGCATTATTTACTGCGGGTACGCAATAAGTTTTTTATCTCCATGATGTTATTCACAGCGAGTGTAGGCTGTTCTTTCAAGATTGATTCTGCAAATCCATAACCATCGAGAATAGCAACTGACGGAATTCCTGCCTCCGTCGCACCACGAATGTCTAATTCTGAATCACCGACCATCCAAGTATTATCAATAGGGAGGGAAAATTTATTAATAAGCGTACAGATCATTTCTTTTTTCGAAAGGAACGGATGTGGGGGCGCGGTAGAGGCGATTTGCATGGAGTCAGCAGCAATTATCTCCATGAAGTAATCTTCTATGCCCAATTGTTGGATTATTCTTTTGACAGCGACCAGGCGTTTATTGGTTGCGATGAAGGTGTTAATATCATTTTTTTTACTAAACTTCAGTAGGTCAAGTGCACCATCAAAAAGTAGTGTATTTGAGAGTGGGGATGCATCATAAATGTCTTTAAATGCGCTGACTATCGATTCGACAGTCGAATTAAAGTTCGAGTTAACCTTCGAATTAAACTTCGAATTAACTTTCGAATCAATAGAGTTATTATTGTGAATTTGTAAAGTGCTCTGTGCGTGCAGTATTTTTAGCACTGTCTCCCTCAGCGTAAATGACATAAATATTTTTTTATCGGGAAATGATATGTTACTCAATCCTGCCTGGGCGAATGCTTGTCTAAAAGAAGTAAGGATGTCGGGATACGAATCGACTAAAGTTCCATCAAAATCAAAGATTAGCGCTTTTGGTTTTTGTAGTTTTATTGGCATTATTGACATAATTTACATAATCTCTTCACAAAGTAAAATTGACCCCTAGTTCTTTAGCGACTGCTAATTTTTCGTTCATTGGAAATGGATAGGCCAGAGGACATACTGATTCTGTATTTCCCCAATTTGCAGGGAGGGTATTACGTTTTAGATAGTACTCTTTGAGACATTTCAACATCTCTAGTCTTTCAGCGCGAACTTGTCGATAATCGGAAAAATTAAAATGGTTGTTATAAGCCACCGATGTTATCAGAAAAAAACTTGTTAGTAAAATTTTTCTGGTGAACGGGTAAGCAGAAAGCAGAATCCAGTATGCCGCCGCCAAAGTTGGAATTAAAAAAAATGAAATTTCTATATAACGAGGAGTGTACGCATGAAGTACTCCATAATGTGCACGACCCAACGCGATTGTCGCCAATGCGCCTACTATGCTGCTGGCAAAGGCGATCCATCCCCAAGCATAATTTTCCGCGATGTTGTTGCTTATTGGTTCTTTTTTTGAACTAATAATTTTTGTTAAAAATAGGATCACTGCTATTCCCCATAGAGCAAAGGGAACTATGCCCAGATACCAGTAGATGGATGGATCTTTGCTGATACTGAAGGCGTGTGCCTGCAGAGATAAAAAATACTGCCAAAAAATTTTTTGGGTTGGCCAGGTTAGTGATGAGGAATTAGCAACTTCTGCAGTATGTGCAATATGTGTACCGGATGACCAAAATTGTAGAGAAAGAATTAGTATAAGAATTACGGTGGGAATTCTCATGAGA
Organism: Oligoflexia bacterium; assembly: GCA_015231325.1. Taxonomy (GTDB): domain Bacteria; phylum Bdellovibrionota; class Bacteriovoracia; order Bacteriovoracales; family Bacteriovoracaceae; genus JADGAN01. The sequence continues at coordinate 10,618 of JADGBS010000037.1, forward strand.
TACGTGTTTTTTATCTTGTAGCTGTAGCTATCGTTGTAGTTGTAGTTGTAGTTTGTCGAAGAATTTTTTTGCCATGAGTGGTGCAGCAAAATTTCTTTCAAAACAAAGAAGGTAGTTAAAATTGTGCTCATCACTACCCCGGAAGAAAATGAAAACATGGTCGCAACGATCAGGAGAGAAAAAAGTATTGTACGGTTCCATGAGAGTGGAAACTTAGTAAAACCGACAATAGTTGCTAGTAAGGAAAATAAAAGTACTAGATGAAATTGATTTTGAAATCCCCAAAGATGATTCTGAAAATTAAGTGGTGAAAACAAAAAATATACAAAGAGCGGAAAAAAGTAGAATGGAGTAAGTAAAAAATTGCTAGTCTTTCGATGAATTTGGGAATTTTGAGGAGGACACTCCCCCTCTTTTGGTTCTTTTTGCCGAAAGTTAGCAAAAATTAAATTTTTAAATTTGAAGAGCAAAAAGATAACGCCCAAAAAGATAAAATAATTGAAGATGATTTGATGGCGAATGTTCCAACGATCCAACAGATAAGATAGATAGGTGATCAATTTAGTAAAAATAATTCTATGTTCATTGTGCGGAGAGAAAATCCATTGCCAATTAAGCTCCAATCCGAGCGCTCCGCGGTTTAGCGCTTCCCATTCGTCGGCAAAGGGCACATCTACTGCGCATTGACAGATGTAGTACAGTTGTTTAAGAGCAAAGAATATGCATGGTAGGTATACCAAATAGACAATTCCAATACGATCGATAGCGTGGTCTATAGCTTGGTTGATGGCCCAAAAGTACCACTTCAAGTAACGAGGGAGCCAGCGAACAAGTTGAAAGCGGGATGCGCCATTACTTCTGTCCCACCAGGAAGTTGGGACCTCTCCAATTTTAAACCCTTGAGCATATGCCTTAACTACAATTTCCATTCCAATTTCAAATCCCCCGCAACTTTCGAGGGTGATGTGATCGAATAATCGTCGATCATATAATTTAAAACTATTGGTTACGTCGTGAGTAGGGAAGGCAATTATTCGTCGAAGAGAGATTCCTGCGCAACGAGAAAGAGTTCTTTTTAGAAATGGGCCGCCGATTTGTTTCCCTCCAGGCATGTATCGAGAGCCACAAACTAGATTATACTTTCCTTCAATGGCCTTTTTGTGCATATCGTTGATAACAACTGGAGGGTCAGAGAGATCTGCCATAGTTATCACTATGTAGGGAGATACTGCCGCTTGTATGCCTGTTTTGATGGCGTTCAATGCTCCTTTTCCATTTCCAGAATTGTTTTGTAATAATGTGATGTTTAGGTTTAAGTCTTGAGCGGCCCTCTCGGCCATGGGGAGGGTGTCGTCAGATGGGAAATCATAGACCAGAAAAATGTTATAGCGTAGGTTCACCTCATTCTTAATACGATTAAGGCAGGAATATATATTATCTCCCTCGTTATAAACAGGAATGATGATATCAATATCCAGAGGCGGTGGTGAATGCTGTCGTAATTTTGGTTCTTGCATGGAAAGTGCTCCGAATTATTAGATTCCACCGATCTCGATTTGTTTTTTTATCCAAGGGATGACTTCGTCTAGAATTTCTGTAAGTGGAGTTTGGGCAGCGAAGTTGAGCAATGTTTTGGCCTTTTCTACATCCGGAACTCGTTTTTGCACATCATAATTAAAAGGGGCATCACAAATATAATTGAAGGAACAATTCGGTTTTATTTTTTTCCAAATGGTTTCGGCCAGCTCCAGCACGGTAGTGGAAATGGGGGTGGATAGGTTGAAGCTATTATTGATGGATTCAGGGCGTTCAATACATAGCCGAATCCCTTGTGCTAGATCACCTGCATAAGTATAATGTCGCTTTTGCTGACCATTTCCCAGAATGTGTAACGGATCTTGTCCTTTTAATATTTTTTGTACCAAATCCGGTACAACATGACTCATCGCCATTTTTATATTTCCTGAGTAGATTTCCTTATCACATAGCGCCCGCTTTTCTCCAATTCCTACACAATTAAATGGACGGATTATGGTATAAGGCAGGCCATATTGTTCATATGCACCTTGTGTGAAATATTCACAAGCAAGTTTTTGAAATCCATAAGTACTTAATGGAGGAGGGGAGGTTCGTTCCATTCCTTCCTTGGTGGGGAAAGTATTTACAGATTCAAAAACCATGCTGGAGCTCATTACGTTTATTTTTTTTAGATGACGATTTTGATGGGCCCAGATGGCCGCATCAAATGTAGAGGCCATGATACGCTCATTTTCTGCAAGAAGATCGTAAGCGAATTCGTGAAAATAGGAGATACCACCAATCATTGCTGCTGCCGCTAAAATCTGATCGCATTCACTGGCCAGTTCCTTCATTAGACCGGGATTTTTAGCATCACCGAATACGAATTGATAGTTAGGATGATGGTCGTATGATTTTTCTACCTTTCCGTACTTAGAAAAATTATCTATCCCAATGACACTGTGTTTATGTTCTAATAATTCTTCTACGACATGCCCACATATAAACCCCGCAGATCCAGTTACTAAGATCTTCATAAAATATCTCCGTATAAGAATATCTCCGTTGGATGACTCTGCTCGTATCTACTCGTAATTTCTAGGCCATACTCCCCAGCAATCAATGTATGGTTGTTTTGGTCTTAAATCTAAATACTCACGGTGAGGGACGCCCAATATTATTCCATCGGCCAACTCTAAAACTTCATTAAGCGGGAAGACTTCTTGTGCTGATAGGTAGACGTCACTTGGTAGTACTGTTGCCATTTTTATTACTAATAATTTTTTTATTTTGAAACCCAAGCTCTCTCTTCTGTCGTCATTGTTTGCTTTGAAGGTCATTCCCAGAATGGCAATTTTTTTGCCTCGTAGAGTTCCTAACCTGTTTTCTATTTGGTCAACAAGAAATACTGGCAGTCCTTCGTTCACCAACATCGCAGATTGTCCTAAGAAAAAATTATTTTTATGAAATGCCGAAAGCTGCATAGTGTCTTTGAAAAGACACGGTCCTGCCGCAAGACCGGGGGTGACAAAATGCTGTGCACGGGGATACCCGTCCCTCAGGGCGTGGTAAATTTTATAGAAATCGAGCCCCTGTGATTCAGTAATCATGTAAAACTGATTAGCAATGGCAAATTCCAAGTAGCGCCAAGCATTTGTCATCAATTTGGCCAATTCTGCCTCTTTGGGCATTAAGCGAATAATTTTTGGGGCCACTGATGTAAATAATTCACAGGCCTCTTCTTCTGCGGCCAGGGATGTAGCTGAAACTAATTGAGGTAGTTTAAAGATCTCCTCCACTCCCTTGCCCTGAACGATGCGCTCAGGACAGAAGGCAAGCTTAGCTGGTCCATCGCAGAAATGTGAATTAAGTAAGTGATCGACTAAATCAACTACTCCAGGATAAACGGTGCTTCGTAAGACGATCAGCATTTCCTTGCGCAAGTAAGGAAGATACTCTTGTATTACTTTTATTATATCTTGTACACGCGGATTAAGGTGCTCATCAACCGGGGTACCAGTAACAAAAAAAACCACCTCGGCCTCACATACAGTGCTAATGTCGGTGGAGGCGGACAAATTTTGTCCAATAACCTTTTGTAGGATTTCAAGGGCGCCTTCTTCTAAGAATGGTAATCGCCCTTGATTAATGCTATTTACGGCATCTGGATTGGTATCCAACAGTCGCACTTGATGCTGAGCAGAGGCAAGCGCTAATCCCAATGGGATTCCCACATGACCACATCCACCTACTACGACGATGCGTTTTTTTTTCATTTTTTTGCGTGTTCCTCACAGTATCACACAGTATTAAGTTCACATGTTTAGAGTGAGTCTGTTTCTAACCATATGAATGTATTAATTTTTTCGCTAATCGTCAATCTGTCGGTATTTTACAGAAATTCCCGGTGTAATTTTGTTAGCAGTTTTTCCCAGAATGCCTCAATAAACTCAATAAACTCAATAAATTTAAAATTACTCCGGGAATTTCTGCTATACAACACGACTGGTTAGAAGCGGCAAGTTGAGTAAAGCACTCTTTGGTAGGAAAATATACAGAACCATCTGAATTTACTTCACTAACAGGTTAGGGTGTAGTAAAAAAACGGCGAAGGATTTGTTTTTTTTCCTGAGGTATTTTTCAACGAAGGCCTAGTATGGATAAAGGATGGGAGCGGCAAAGAATTTTTGATCTACTTACAAAGTATTATCAAAAAAATATTTCTGATGTAAATGGCGGCCTTGTTCCTGGAAAAGATTATTTACCAGCAGCAGGTAAGTGTCTTGATCAAGATGATTTAATTGCTCTGGTGGACGCGTCGTTGGATTTGTGGCTTACGGGTGGGCGTTTTTCGCGAGAGTTTGAAAGTACTTTCTCCGCTTTCATGCAACAGCGTTATTGTTTGTTAGTCAATTCCGGTTCTTCTGCCAATCTGTTGGCATTTGCCACTTTGACTTCCCCTTTACTTAAAGATCGAAAAATTTGTCCTGGGGATGAAGTCATAACCGTGGCCGCTGGTTTTCCCACTACAGTGAATCCTATCGTGCAGCATGGTGCTATTCCTGTTTTTGTCGATGTGGAACTCTCTACTTATCAAATCGATGTTTCGTATTTACAACCAGCACTAAGTAGCAAAACCAAAGCAGTTATGATTGCTCACACATTGGGTAATCCGGCAAATTTGCAAGCATTGAGCGATTTTTGCAAGCAGCATCATCTTTGGTTAATTGAAGATTGTTGTGATGCAGTAGGCGCGAAATACAATGGCAAAATGGTAGGGACCTTTGGGGATATCGCTACGACAAGTTTTTATCCGGCGCACCATATGACCATGGGCGAAGGGGGGGCGGTTTTGACTAGCGATCCGTTGCTTAAGAAGGCGGCACTCTCGCTGCGAGATTGGGGGCGTGATTGTTTTTGTGAGACAGGCGTGGATGGTACTTGCAAGAATCGGTTTGGGCAAAAAATTGCGGATCTTCCTTTCGGATATGACCACAAATATACTTATAGTCATATCGGTTATAACCTGAAAGTCACCGATATGCAGGCGGCGCTAGGAGTATCTCAATTAAAAAAACTTCCTGCTTTTATTGAAAAACGTAATGCTAACTTTAATTATCTTTATGGCAAATTGCAAAAAATTAATGAGCGCCAGGGAGCTGAATGTCTGCACCTTCCGCAGGCGCAGGCCAATGCCACTCCGAGCTGGTTTGGTTTCCCCATAACGGTAAATTCAGGTAATGATAAAAAAGTAGATAGAAACCGGATGGTTCAATTTCTTGAGGAAAGTAAGATTGGAACAAGATTGCTTTTTGGCGGTAACTTGCTCCGGCAACCCCTCTACAAAGAGATTCCTAAGCGGGTTCTCGGAGCGTTGCCAGTAAGCGACTATATTATGAATAATACTTTTTGGGTAGGGATATTTCCAGCGTTAGACAAGCAGCATCTAGATTATGTTGTGCAAAAGATTGAAGAGGTATTTTTGTAGGAGGTGGAAAGTGAAGGTTGCAATTTTGGCAGGTGGATACGGGACCAGATTGAGTGAAGAAACCACCGTTAAACCCAAACCGATGGTGGAGATTGGTTGTAAGCCGATACTTTGGCACATTATGAAGCACTACTCGTTTTTTGGATTCAATGAGTTTGTAGTTTTGTTGGGGTACAAAGGGTATTCAATTAAGGAATATTTTGCTAACTACTACATCCATCAAAGCGATGTTACCATCGACACTGCTAACAGTAGCATGCAGATCCATAATAACAAGAGTGAAAAATGGAAGATAACCCTAGTTGATACCGGAATTGACAGTGGTACTGGCGCACGGATCAAATGTGCTCGTAAGTACATTGGTGAGGAAACATTCATGCTCACATATGGTGATGGGCTTTGTGATGTAAATTTACGCAAACTTTATGAATTCCATCTTACTCATAAAAAAATCGCAACGCTAACTTCTGTTCTTCCGGCGGGACGTTACGGAGCACTGGAATTTAAAAATGATAACTCTATTTCTCACTTTTGCGAAAAAAAGATGGGAGATGGCAATTGGATTAACGGTGGTTACTTTGTGCTCGATTCTAAAATTTATGACTATATCAGGGATGATGATAACTCAATTTTCTTTGAGCGTGAACCACTAGAACGTTTGGCCAGCGAAGGGGAACTAGTTGGTATGAAGCATGAAGGTTTCTGGCGCTGCATGGATACTCTACGTGACAAAACGCAATTATGTGATTTGTGGGATAAAAATGAGGCCCCATGGAAGCTCTGGCGAGATGAAGAATTGATCGTAGAAAATGGAACAAAGGGAAAGGAATATGTCGGATACGCTTAAAGATAAAGACAACATGGCAGTGCTTGCTGCTGGGTACAGGGGCAAGCGAGTCTTGATTACAGGACATACGGGATTTAAGGGGTCATGGCTTTCGTTGTGGTTGACTGAGTTAGGTGCAGAAGTGATAGGAGTGGCATTACCTCCGGCAACTAACCCCTCGCATTTTGAACTATTAGGAAAATCACTTTCTAAGATCAAATCGATTTATACCAATATCTGTGATCAAGGAAGATTAGAACAGATTATTAGGGAATATCGCCCAGAGATTATCTTTCACCTAGCAGCGCAAGCAATTGTTCGCTATTCTTACCAAAATCCTCGAGAAACTTGGAATACAAATGTAACCGGAACAATGAATTTGTTGGAAGCAGTAAAAACGGTGGAGGAGAATACCCCTGGACATATAAGGGCCGTGATTGTGGTCACTAGTGATAAGTGTTATGACAACAAAGAATGGGTCTGGGGATATCGTGAGAGTGACCCTCTTGGCGGTAAGGATCCCTATAGCTCTTCCAAAGCTGCTGCAGAACTACTTGTCGCTAGCTACCGACACTCGTTTTTCAAGGATAGTGATTGTCTTGTTGCTACTGTTCGCGCCGGCAATGTCATAGGGGGAGGCGATTGGGCCCAGGATAGATTAATTCCCGATTTGGTTAGAGGGGCTTCTACAGGCGAAGGCACGCTTATTCGAAATCCCACCTACACGCGACCATGGCAACACGTTCTAGGACCATTGTGTGGGTATCTACTTTTGGGAATACGACTGCTTAATCAGGAGCGGTCCTTTGCTGATGCCTGGAACTTTGGCCCTGAAGTTCAAGATGAAGTATCGACGATGGATGTGGCAAAGTTGGCAAAAGAATACTGGTCAAAGTGTCGTTGTTCTACCGGCATTGATATTGGTAATAATGTTGTTAATTCAGGACAATTACACGAAGCGCGTTCTTTAAAACTTGATTCTTCAAAGGCGAGCGCATTATTAGGCTGGAGAGGAAAGTGGGACTACAAAGAAGCAGTTCAGAGGACGATAAAATGGTACCAGGATTATTATCAATACGAAAAGATAAATTCATTGCAGGATATTCAAGAGTACAGTGATACTATCAGCTAAATCTGATGTCTGTGGTTTGCCTAGTTGTGCTCATTTTTTTGTTTTAGGTGTTGTAAGCGTAGTAGGTGCCATTTTATTGTGTGTTGAATGCTTTCATCTATACTTATCGTCTGATGAAGACGAAGTCCTAATGATTGCTCTAGATCAGCTACGAACATATTGGAATTTAAACTATCGTTCGTTGAATCATAGGAAATAGCGACATTCTTGTTCATGGCCGACTGAACCTTCTCAGCTATTTCTTGTACCGAAAAAGAATCCTTGCCGGCGACATTGTAAATTTGTCCGGCCGCCCCATTAATCAAAATTTTAATTGTCCAAGAGGCCGCATCGGTGCCATAGATATAACTTCGTCTGGTATTTTTGTTTCCCAAAATTCTAATAGGTCCGCCACTAGATGCGTCTCTGATAAAGTTATTTATTACCCATGGTTTTTCCATTGACTGATAGGGACCAACGAAAGTAAATGGTCTAGAAATCACAATTGGTAGTTTGTATAAACTTTTATACGAAAATGCTATTGATTCTGCCATTCGTTTCGACTCTGCATAAACATTGGAAATAGAAGTTGGATCAATGCCGGTATATGAATTTTCTTTTATTGCAGGAGAATCTACATCCCTAACGCCAGATACAAGTCCGGAACTCACGAGTAATATTTTTTTTATTCTGTTTGATCTCATGCAAGCAGACAATACGTTATCAGTACCTTTTATTGCTGTTTCAATAACATTGAGGGGATTGCTGGAATGGGCCCTAGTGTCAGGATCAGATGCTGCATGTATTACAAAATCAATATCGACTGGCAATTCAAAAATATCTCTTACATCTTTTTCTATAAAATTAATACTTTTATCGTTAAAGAGATGAGGTGCCTTTTCTATGTTCTTATAAGGGTCTCTTGAAAGCAGATGAATAGATGTATTGAAGCTGAATTTTTCATTCAATAATCTTATGGTTTCTGCTATCCATAATCCTAAAAAACCTGTTCCGCCGGTAACCAAAATTATTTTGTTTTTTAGTTCGGTTAGCTTTTGAATTTCATTAATTTCAATTGATTTTAAAATTTCTTTTTCAAAGTGACTCATATTCTTAAGCTCTTTTCCTTGGAAGATAGTTCGATCGCAATTTCAACAATTAGGTCCTCTTGACCACCAACAACTTTTCTTCGACCTAATTCAAAGAACACATCCCTTGAATCAACATTATATTCTGCCGAAACTCTAATAACATGTTTTTTAAAGGCCGAAAAGACCCCGGCCAAACCACTTACTATGCTTGTTGAGTCAATAGTTGGTTTGCTATTTAAAATATCTTTATCTGCAATTTCACTAGCATCCAAAATTTTATACAGATCAATTCCAGTGTCGTATCCCATTTTTTCTAGTACTGCTACGAGAACCTCAATTGGCGTGTTTCCTGCCCCCGCACCAAATCCTCTGGATGTTCCGTCCACAATCAAAGCGCCAGCTTCAACGGCGGCCACTGAATTGGCCACTGCCATAGATAAATTATTATGAGCATGAAACCCAATGGGAATATGGATATTTTTAACCAAAGCACTAACTTTTTCATAAACATCGCTTGGTAAATAATTTCCAGCTGAGTCCATTAATATTACACCTTCAGCACCATAAGACTCCATTTTTTTACATTCCTCAATGAGCGTTTCTGCGCTTGCCATGTGAGAAGACATTAAACATCCGTGTGTAAGCTTGCCTCTTTCTCTTGCGTATCCAATATGTCTTTCTGTAATATCGGCTTCGGTACAATGAGAAGCGATTCTTACAACATCAGCACCCGCATCAATCGCTGGCCTAAGGTCTTTTTTTATTGTAGCAAATCCGGGAATCATAAAAATTCCGAGTTTTGTATTCTGTAAATGCTCTCGCGCAAATCTAATCATGTCTAAGTCATTTACTGAACTTAATCCAACTTGCAAGGAAGATGCACCTATACCGTTCCCGTGTCCGACTTCCAGTATTGGAATTCGGGCCCTCTCAGCAGCAATTGAGTAACTTCTGATTTGTTTTTCAGAAAATTGATGTTGATTTGCATGAGACCCATCCCTGAGCGTTGGATCTGTTATCAATATTTTTTTGCGAATATTATTTTCCATGCGCTTCACCATACTTTTGAATTGCATATTTTTCGGCCATGGCAATTGCCGCGCAGTTAATAATGTCTAAGTTGCCAGCATAACTTGGCAAAAAATCCCCCAATCCATTTACTCTTATCATCATAAAGATTCTATTATCTTCAACGGTAGGTTCCACTACTAATTCATAACCAGGTACATAAGTTTTTAAAAAGGTAATCATTTTATGCACTTCTTCTTTGAGCTTGTTAATCTCCGGTTTACTTACAATTGCACATACCGTCGTTTGCATATTTATACAGGGATCTGCTGGATTTAAAATCAAAATAGCTTTCGATTTTTCTGCAGACGAGAAATGTTTTATTCCGTTTTCGGTTGTATCAATGTATTCATCTAAGTTTGCTCTTGTTGCAGGCCCTGCACTTCTTGATGAAATAGTTGACACAACTTCAATATATTTTACATCTTTATGAACTTGTCCAATGGTATAGGCAAGTGGGATAGAGGCCTGCCCACCGCATGTAATCATATTCACGTTGTTAAGATTTAAACATTCACTAATATTAACCGCAGGGACACACATTTTTCCAATTTTGGCCGGAGTTAAATCAATAACTATTTTCCTCAGCTTCTCAAAAATAGGTGCATGGATCTTATGTGCAGCGGCAGAAGTTGCATCGAAAATTAAATCATATTGATCAGGATTTTCTTCAATTGCTCCAATTCCCTTGTCTGAAACAAAAACTCCAAGATTAATGGCCTTTAACATTCGGGACGAATTCAGGTTTCTGCTAATAAATCCAGTACATTCAAGCCATGGAGAACGCATAATTTTTACAAGCAAATCAGTGCCAATTAGGCCGCCGCCCAAAATGGCCACCTTCATTTTTTTTCTCATAGTCAATTTTTCCAAAGACAATTATTTTCATAATCCTTTCTGTCTAAAAAAGGAAACATATCGTCATATGGCATAGACACCATTGAGCCATCTTCTAATTGTTTTGAAGAAACCCTTGGAATTAACAACTGCCAAGCAGGGTTCATCACTTCACAAATAACTGGCCCTTCAATATGTATTAATTCATCTATTTTGTCATTAAATTCTGATTCGTTAGAGATCTTTATATGATGGATCCCATAGGCATACGCAATCTTTGATAAATCAGGAAAACCAACTCCGGTCTCCTTACTTTCGCCGATCAATCTACCAGCACAGAAATTTTTTTGAGTATGGCGAATTAATAGATATCCATTATTATTGTAAATAATTGTCTTTATGGGAAGCTTGTAATGAGCGATTGTGGAAAATTCTTGCAAATTCATTTGTATTGAACCATCTCCAGAAATACAGAAAACATCTTTTTTGCTGGATTCCCTGGCGTGGGCAACGGCAACACCTATAGATGCAGGCGAGTAACCCATTGTTGATAGGCCCCCAGTAATGATATGCCTTTGATTTTTTTTAACCTGGAAGGACTGCGCAAACACATGGAAACAGGAACCAGTATCGACTAAAAAAGTATCTCCCTCACTCATTTTTTCAGATAATAATCTAGTAAATCGGTATGAATTCATGCCTTCTTTTTCATCTTTATACTCAGGCAGATCTACTGGATATCTTTTTTTCCAATTTTGTGTTTGAGAAACCCAATCTAAGTTATGAAATTTCCAATTTCCTAATTTTTCTAAAATTTTTTCAAAGAAAATCTTAGCGTCAATAACTATTCCACAATCAAATTTAACAGAAGGTTTATTTATTTCTTTTTCGTCCACGTCAACGGCCACTTTGTAAGCATGTGGAGCGAACAGTTTGGGATCTCCATATCCAACGATGCCAATACCTAGTCTGCATCCCACCGTAATGAACAAATCACAATTTTGAATTGTAAAATTTGCCGGTCTATCACCATAAGTTCCAGGGCGGCCAACGAATAGTGGATGATCATGTTCTATTAAATCCATACCGAGCCTAGAAGTTAATGCCGGCATATTACATAATTCAATAAATTTATGAAACAAATTTATTGAATTAGAAAGTCTTACCCCTGCGCCAGCAAGAATCATAGGTCTTTTAGATTGTTTTATTCTATTTACTAAATCGTCTATCAGCAAGTCTGTTTGGGGAGTTAATTTTGTTAATTTCGGATCCGCTTCTTTTACTGGAGTAAATCCTTCGTATTGATCAGGATTAAAAGTTGCTCCCTGAATGTCAATCGGACATTCGATATAAACAGGACCAACAGGCGCCTCTTGGGCCATATGTATGGCCTTTTCTACCTCGTATTTAACTTTGGAAATGTCAGTCAAAATTACGGAATATTTTGTTATGTTTTTGAATATTGGTATGTTGTTAAAACCCTGAAGTGCGAACTGTCTTGGCGTCGAAACTATTGCTTGAGATACCTTTGCTTGCCCTGCAAGAATAATTAGAGGGGATCTATCTACGTACGCCCCAACTACACCCGTAATTGTGTTTAAGGCACCAGGCCCCGCCGTGGCCACAACCAAACCAAGCCTATTATTGTATCTACCATAGGCCTCTGCGGCCATGGTCGCTGCTTGTTCATGTTGACAGCAATAAAACTTCATTTCCTTGTGGTTCAAAATTGCATCAGTAAGATGCATGATCATTCCGCCAGTTACCAAGAAGGCATCCTTAGCTCCGGCTGCATATACATGTTGAATAATGTAATCAGATACTCTAATTTGTCGAGTAGAACTCATGCTTTTATCTCCAATTATTTACTATTCATTACTTACTATTAATTACTTACTATTAATTATTTACAATTTGCAAAATTGTCTTGGTAATTGCCTCAGATAATTCGTGATAGACTTCTAGTCCTAACTCTTTTTTTGCCATAGATATAACTTCGTCTGGTATTTTTGTTTCCCAAAATTCTAATAGGTCCGCCACTAGATGCGTCTCTGATAAAGTTATTTATTACCCATGGTTTTTCCATTGACTGATAGGGACCAACGAA
>JADGBS010000380.1 GCA_015231325.1 Oligoflexia bacterium
AGATGACCTCTTTTAAGAAAACTTCTATTATCCATAATCAGAGGTAAATTAGATGTTTCAGATAATTTCTTTGCAAATGTTTTTGCAAATGATTCTTCAATATGTTGAACAACTACGACTGGAGGTGAATCACTGGGCATATCTCGCAAGATATGATTTAAAACATTTACTCCTCCTGTACTTGCACCAATTAAAATAATCTCAGGTCTTTTAAGAATTTTATATCTGGGCCCTTTTTGGGCGCGCTTGACCGTATACTCCTCATCCTTATCCATATTGATTGTCACTTCACTACTAACGGTTTTATTTGTCGTTTGTTCCGTAAGACAGGATTTTAATATCTCCATTAGCTTGTTTCGAACATTAGATTGATTTTCATGTGGAATTGAAAGAAACAGAAGAAGGAATTTTGTATTTACTAACTAAAAATTCCCCTATTAAAGGACATCGTCCATGCGTTGATATTTTATTTAAGAGTTCAAATTCTTTTGCTAATAAAACATTAGCAATATTATTAACAGGAATGGGACAAGATGGTGCCGAAGGCCTTGAAATGCTTTTTAAAAATGGTGCTTATACCATGGTTCAGGATCAAAAATCATCGGTAGTATTTGGAATGCCTAAAGAAGCATTAAAAAGAAATTGTGTTCATTTTTGTGGAAATATTGAAGAACTTAGAATGAAAATCATAAGCTCGCTTAGCTAATGTATAGATAAGGAGTTAAATATTAAATTTATAATTTATTTTTACTTAATCGTTTTGCTATTAATATTAAGGATGATTAATTTAGCAATTGCAAGCGGAGAAAGGATTGTAGAATCGCCTCCTCCCCCTCCCTCCTGTTGCACACAAGGTGCACCAGTAAGAGTACCGACGGCACCACTACCATCAGTGCCTGTACCTGCAAATCCTTTACAACAGGGAGAGCAACTGTGTGCTCAACTTATGATAGAGAGTCAGACCATTCATCACTTAACGGAAGCAGTTTTGAATGCGGCAAACGCTACATCATGGGCGGAGGTATTTAAGGATGGTAGTCCGGCCTGTGGAATGCTTATAGAGAAATCAGGTATGTTAATCGAAGCCAGTCAATCAACAACTGCAAACAATAGGAAAAAAACTGAAGAAAATGTTCAAGCATTTTTAAAGGATGATTTAGCACAAGTTGTAGGAATTCAATCTTCAAAAACACATTCTACAGCAGTGGCCTTAATTATGGCCCATGGGTCAGGAAATGTATGTAAGATTATGCGTGAGGGATTTGCAGATCCAGGTCTGAGAGCGTTTGCTAATAAACTTTTTAGAGATTCGGTATTAAATGCACAGTTGACGACATCTCGAGCAGGTTTAGATGTTAATGCTTTAGAAGGTGTAATTAAAAAACTTTATGATGATGCAAATACTGCAACAGCTGTACATGCTACGAAGACCCAGGAAATTGCCGCTATTAAGGAATCGGTACGACAGAAACAGATTGATTATCTTCAATCATTACATACGTTGAATCAACAGATGGCGAGTGAAGCTGGTCAGGAAATAGCTGCAGGGACTGATCTAGTTAGAGGATTGATGGAAAAAAAAGCACAACTACTTTCGCCACAAAATGTAAGAGAAGTCGAAAGATTTTATACGATAGAACGTGCTAATGAAATGCAGGGAAGATTAAATGAAGAAAAAAGAGAAGTTGATGAAAGTTGTAATCCATACAAGGCCAAGTTGAGAATGTTCAAGGATAAGTGTGAAAACATTAATGCGTGCAATTCGGGGGCGGGATCTCTTGCGAGTACTTCATCATCTGCATCTCCTCGACCCAATCGTTCTTATCATGCTTTTCTTGGACTCGCTTGTCGCAACTATCCTACTGATCCAGATAATCCTCCAGGAGGAGCTCCTGCTAAAGATAAATATATGAGAAATAGTATTTTGAAAGCGAAACAAGACAGTGTACATAAATCTATAATAGAATCTATGAGAAGTGGTATTTTACACGATATCTACTGTCTAGATCAACAAAATAGTGCTTTGGCCACACCAGAACGTCTCGCTGGAATAATGATCGATGGAGTGAGAGCATTAAGTAATCGTTGTCATACTCGATCAGTACAAATGGTAGAGGATGCAAAGAAAAAAATTACTAAGAAAAATTTAAAAACAATGACGAAAAAATTAAAGGCCTCTACAAGAGCATTCGACAATTTCAAAAAAGATTTGGAGAGAATGGGAGTAGAGCAAAATAATCAAGCAGCATGTGTTCAAGCTTTTGAAGAGTGTAATAGCTTGGATGCTGAATTGTCAGAGCTCTATGAAGCTTGTGAGGATAAGAATTCTGCCTATAATGAAAACTTAGCAGTTTTTAATTCTGCACTTGATTCTATTTCAGCACCGTCATCACCGTCCTCACCGTCCTCACCGTCCTCACCGTCCTCATCGTCCTCTGCTGGTGCGAATAGAGAAGAGTTGATACGTGCAAATCTTACAATATGGAACCATTCTCTAACATCAAGAGAAAGGCCACCTTCATCTGCTCCGACTACATCAAATCCACAGGTGACAACACAAGTACTTGATACAAAATTGGCCCAGTTGCAAGCAGAAATAGCTAGACTTGAGAGTAAAACTGATGAGTATAATCAAGTTAGTGCAACAGTTTTAGAAAACAATAGGGCCTTAAATGAAAATTTAAATAAGTTTGAAGATGCCGTTTCAATGGCCATAGGACAGATGAGAGCAGTACAATTGGAAAACAGAGAAGGTGGATTTGGAGGAATTATTGCAAGTCAGTCTGTAGTAGATCTTCTTAAGGGACGGGCCGAAAAAATGCGTGTAGCTTATGAGAACACACGTTTGGCGGCACCTGATCCACTACCTCATACCGCCCACAATCTTAAAATGAAACTACCTGCAACTAATATTGATATTCCTAATCCTATTACGGATGAACTTAAAGATCCACTTCTTGTACTTTCAAGAGGAGTTTCAGTTCCAGC
>JADGBS010000381.1 GCA_015231325.1 Oligoflexia bacterium
TGGTTTAAAGTAATGGACCATGTTTCTATTTACATGTTTATCGCGGGGACCTACACCCCAATCGTATTAATCGGGATAAAAACTCATCTTGCTTATACGCTTTTGGCGATAGTATGGTTGCTAGTTATTCTCGGGGTCGCCTACGAATTGATTTTTCTAGGAAGGAATAAGTATGTTTCCACAGCTGGCTATCTCATACTGGGAAATCTTTCCTGCTTTCTGATCCAGGAAATGATGCTTCATTTGAGTAGAAACGCTATAATTTACTTAATTATAGGTGGGGTATTCTATGTGGTGGGTAGTATTTTTTACGTTCTTAAAAAAATTCCCTATACGCACACAGTCTGGCATTTTTTTGTAGTTACTGGTTTTGTATTTCATTTTCTTTCTGTCTACAATTGTCTTCGATGATAGGAATAGTTCGCCATGGGCCTGTTTTTGTTGATTATCGGTTTTGCTTATTTAAAGAGTACTCCCGTTCTGGCCGAAGATAAGTTATACCACTTTGAGATTCAAAAAGACTATCTTTTGATGAGAGATGGGACCAAGATAGCAGTGTCCTATTACCTCCCCACTTCCATTTCCATTTCAAAAAACCACCAGGAAAAATTCCCAGTAATTTTTGAAATGCTTCCGTATCGAAAAGATGACCTTTTCTATGTCGAAGATTACCAGCGGTACGCTTATTTTGCTAAACGTGGGTATGTTTTAGTCAAGGCGGATGTTCGAGGGACGGGGGCGTCCACTGGAGCAGTTCCGGAACGTGAATATTCGGAGGAGGAGTTGGATGATGGTGTAGAGATTATCGAGCAACTTTCTAAAAAAAATTGGTCGAACGGTAATGTGGCCATGTGGGGAAAATCTTGGGGAGGATTTAATGCCATCCAAGTGGCCATGAGAAATCCGCCTGCACTTAAAACAATTATCGCTGTTCACGCAACCGATGATTTATATAAAGATGATGTTCATAATATAGATGGTGCCATGCATGTAGATACTTACGAACTGTCCATGGAAGGGGAGTTGGCCATGCCCGCCGCTCCCAATTATGATATCAATGAAGAGTTTTTTAAAAATCGCTTTGATCGCCAACCCTGGTTTTTTACCTACAAAAGAGAGCAAAATGATGGGCCATTCTGGCGTACGAATTCTTTGCGTTTTCAATATCAAAAACTGAAAATTCCAATCTTTTTGATCGGGGGACTTCTCGACGGCTACCGGGATTTTGTTCCTCGAATTTTGGAAAAAGTGAAGGTGCCGGCCAAGGCGGTGATGGGGCCGTGGAATCATGGATTGATTAATGGATCGCAAAGGGAAGACAGATTGGCACCCAGTAAGTTGCAGGTGAATAAGATTTACGATATTTCTTTTGATCTTCATTTCACTACTTGGACCTTTAAACCAGGTCATAGAATAAGAGTGGCAGTTACCAACGCACAATTTCCGATGATCTGGCCCTCGCCCTATAACATGACTACAAAACTCTATACTGAGGGGATGGCATCCTGGATTGAGCTTCCGATTATTCCATTCGAGAACCGGCCGGTTCCAAATTACAGTGCTCCTGTAATGCAACTGTCGGGGCCTATTCCCAATGCTGCCACTTTGAGTGCTGATCGACCACATAAAATAATCGTAAGTGAGGATAGACTAAAAAACATGGTCTCAATGGAGACCCAAGTAGACGATAAAACCATGGTGGACGGGAATATATACGATATTTTTGAGAAAAATATTTACACCACCAATGAAAAGAATCCTGCGGACTCTTCCTACCATGGAGAAACAGAATATGTGATCAATCTTAGTAGTACTAATAGAAAAATTCAAGTAAGTGCTGGTATAGATATGCACTCCGATGTGTCTGCCTACACCATCCACATAAATAGAAAAATAATCGAAAATGGAAAGTTGATTCGTGAAAAAAATTGGCAGCAGGTGATCCCTCGAAATTTCTAAGGCGGCCACCCTAAGGATTGCACACGCACCGAACCCAATAACTTTGATCGCGATCAATGTCTTCGATAAGCCCGGTGTAACCAGAGAAGAAGTAGGCGTGTCCGCTAGTCTCTGGATGAACTGTGAGCGACCAAAACGCTCTATTTTTCAAGTCACGTAAAATATAAGGCCAGTCTTCTTGTAGCGCCAATTTTTCGTACTCCGTTCTGGCAGGAAGGCGACAATCTCTTCCGGGATATTTATTTACACAATATGATATGGCGTCGTAGTGGTTTAGTTGTATTTCTCCTCCCTCACTATCTTTTTCCACCTCACCCCACCAAAGTTTATTAAAAAATCGAAAATCGACGGAGGGAGCTGTTGCAATTGATTTCACTTTCACGTTCCGAGCAACTGCAGTGTGGCGCCGGTCACTACTATGGCCTGGGACATTCACTACCGTCGTATAGGTTGTAAATAATTTTGTAAAAAATGAATTGATATCCTCGAGATACCCTGGAATTTCCGAAGGGTTCATAGACTGAGGAGGTGCCATAATTGAGGGAGCAAAGGCGGTGGCCAGGTTAGATGGTTCCATTCTGTTTTTAGCGCTGTTATTAACTACCATTTTGCAAAAAGAAAGCATTTTGGTTAGTAGCGCCACGTCTTGTTCTGGTGTACTCAAATGTTCTCTTAAGAATTCCTCCATTTCCCCACCGGTTGCGCTCGGGTTATCATTAAGGAATTTATTAATCGGTATAGGCACGGCCGTTCTATCGAATAATCTTATATCTTCACGTAAATACTTTTTTAACAAGCTAAGCTTATCATGAACACCAAGCGGAGTTTTATCGCTTAGAAGTGCAAGGTATAAAGCTTTATTAATATCGGAATCACCATGAGCTTCCTCCACCCGAGTCTTGTTACCAGCTATTCGAAAAATCCCCTCTGTTGCAAAGGCACCATCGCCAATCAAGTTATCGAGAATTGAAACTGTTGAGGAAAGGGCCACCCGCCGGGCCCTGCTTGCCGTATACTCTGTGAATAAT
>JADGBS010000382.1:0-1825 GCA_015231325.1 Oligoflexia bacterium
ATAACGTTTTGTACAAAAATAGGCTTAATATACGGTCAGAAATTGATAAACTAATGTTAGAACTGGTGCGGTTAAAAGAAAATTTTAAATTGAGCAAGGAGTTATTGAGGCTAGAAGAGAAGAATGCAGAAATGCTAGAGAGGGAATATCGCAGTGGACATGTTCCATATTTGGATTTGACCGACGGACTTAAAAAACTCTTGGATGCTAGAGTTGGCCATACAAATGATTCGTACAGCTTAAAACAGTGGTTATATACATATCTTTTTTATCAAGGAAGAATTTATGAATACATCCTCGGCGGGGATAAGGCCTAGTAGTAAGAAAAGATGGATAGTTGTATTGAGTGTTTTGTTTTTGCTACTGGTTGTGGGTGTGTTATTTTTTTCAAAAATTTTGTTATGGGGAAAGAATCAGCGCGACGCCATTGTTAGTAGTATTAGCAGTATCAGCAACAGCAATAGTAGTGGTGGTGGTGGTGGGGGTGGGGCCAATTTTGGTGTTGTTGTCCGCGAAGATCTGGTGCAGAAAGTTACGATTTCGGGAGTAATTCAACCCAAGCGAAAGACGGTTATCGTTGCCCCCTATGATGGGTACGTAGGAAAACTTCTTGTGAAAATTGGTGATAAGGTGAGGAGTGCGCAACCGTTACTTACGATTGACCCGACATTGATTGGTAACAAAGAAACGGTGTATCCGTTGTTGGCACCATTTGCGGGAACTGTGGTGCAAATTCGTAAGAGCGAGGGGGAGTTTGTTAAGCAGTCGGATCCTACTAACTATATAATGAGGATCGATGATTTGGGTCGGCCTTATATATTGGCGGATGTACCAGAAATTGATCGCGCAAGATTAAAGCTAGGACAAGCAGCACTGATTCGGGTCACCGGTCTTTCCGTTGGAGGTACTTCCGAGGGTGATGGCAGCGATAATGGTAGCTACAATGGAAAAATCAGTGAATTAGCGCTGGCGCCTAATGAAAAAGATTCCGGTGGCGGCGAGCGTGGTGGTGCTAGTTATACAGTTAAAATTGACATTTTGGACGCCAACAGCAAAATCATGCCAGGGATGTCGGCAATTTCGGATGTGATTATCCAGAAGAAGGACAATGTATTAACTTTGCGACACGAATATATTCAGAAAGGTGAAGTTGTTGAAAATAAAAAAAATAAAAGTAAGGAGAATGCCTACTTTGTGGTTATGCCGAACGGTAGCAAGCGGTCGATAAAGCTGGGTATGCAAAATGATGATGGAGCAGAAATTGTTGAGGGACTCACAGAAGGAGAAAAGGTGCGAATTGTGGATTTCTCCAATCAAGAATTAATTAACATGGACTGAAACGCTGAAACGCTGAAACACTGAAACCTTGAAATATTGAAACAATGACAACACTTATAAAAATTGAGAATCTGAGTTTTGCTTATTCTCCGAAATCGATGATTCTCTCCAATATCAATATCAGTATCGATCAAGGAGAATGGGTGGCGATTCAAGGGCCTTCTGGCTCGGGAAAATCTACTTTGCTGTATCTGATCGGTGGATTGCTGTCAGTGCAACAGGGAAGCATAGAAATTGCCGGAAAAAATATTGCCACTTATTCGGATTTAGAATTGGCGTATTTTCGCAACCGCAACATGGGCTTTGTATTTCAGCAATTTCATTTGTTGCCGAAAACTACTTTGTTGCAAAATATTTTGATGCCGACAATTTATCCCTGCGAGTTAACCAGTCCTTCGCGTCGGAAGCGGGAAGTGCAGCAGAAGCGAGGCATCGCTTTGGCCGAACGCTTGGGCATCGGCGGTCCTTTGTTACAACAACATCCTAA
>JADGBS010000382.1:1835-2976 GCA_015231325.1 Oligoflexia bacterium
GGTCAGCAACAGCGAACGGCCATTGCTCGTGCCCTAATTAATGGTGCTTCATTAATCTTGGCAGATGAACCTACCGGAAATTTGGACTCAAAGTCGTCCAAGCAAATTCTAGAATTATTGAAGGAGTTGAATGCTGAGGGCCATACCATTTTGATGGTTACCCACGATCCGAAGATGGATGAGGATTGCTCCAAGATTTTCTTTTTGCAAGACGGCAACATCGTTGACGTGGGCGTGAAAAAGACGATTAGCAGTGGGGTAGTTGAACACAAAGGGGTATCTCGCAATGATGATGATGATAGTGATAAGAGGCTTGCTAGGCGACTGAAACTCAATAAATATTTGGGTTTTTTTAAGTTGTTATGGCCGACGGCCTATCTAGTTTGGGAAAATCTACATCGTCACAAGTTACGTACCTTTCTAACGATGATGGGGATAACCATGGGATTGGCCGCTATTATGGCGATGGTGACCCTCGGTCAATTCACCAAGAGAAAGATATTGGAAACCTATGCGGAGTTGGGGGTGAATACCTTGGCCTTCTATGGACAGCCTAGCTGGAAGTTACAGGCCACTGATGCGGTTCCGGTGATGTTTCGTGCTTTTGACTGGGAGCGGGAAGTCCTTCCGTTGAAAAATATTTTTCCTCAGATAGCAAGAATGTCTCCTTTTCTTCAAGATTGGAGATCTAAGGTGGTCTATGGCGGAAAGACTGTTGAGGGCGATTCTCAGATGCAGGGGGTGAACCAAGATTATCTGCAAATTACTAAACGGGAACTATTATTGGGAAGAAATTTTACAGTAAATCATGAGTTGGTGAATTTCACTACCCCACGATGATGAACTGTTTGCTTTAAAAGTAGTGTAGGGAATAAAAACTTGTAAATTAGGTTTTACCCACTCTTTGTTGGTAGAAACTTCCTTCAAAACACCTACAATTTTACAGGCAGTGGAAATCTGGTAACCACTGACGGACAAAATTTTTCCTAAAGGGGTCTCATTTTTAAACAATTTTTTCGCAATCTCAAAACCAACTATACAAACCAAGCTCTTATTATCAATATGATTTACTGTAAAATTTCTTCCCAATAATAGTTCCCGTTTAGTAATTTGCAGATAATCTTGGTTCACCCCCTGCATC
>JADGBS010000383.1 GCA_015231325.1 Oligoflexia bacterium
TAACTACTTCCGAACCTTCCCGACCTATGATATCAAGGGAGTATTATTGGGGGGGGCCTTGAAAAACGTCTTGGCGATTGCGGCAGGGGTTCTGGAGGGATATGGCCTAAATCACAATACCCGTGCTGCACTCATCACCGCGGGGATTGAAGATATGTTAAAATTCGGCAAAGTGTTTAATGCCCGTCCGGAAACCTTTTACGGTCTCAGCGGAATGGGGGATTTGATCTTGACCACTACTGGAGAGCTGAGTCGTAACAAGTGGTTTGGACACGAGATTGCAAAGGGAAGATCGCCTGCTGAAATTGTTGCTAACTCCAAGAGCGTGATCGAGGGGTACCAGAGCACATTGGCGGCGGAATTACTAGCAAACAAATATAATCTTCGGTGCAGGATCTTTAATGGCGTTTATCGAGTTCTGTACCAAGGAAAACACCCGCGAGAGGTAATCGATGAGCTCATGAGGTACTCTGCAAGAGTTGTAACTATGCTATGACATAACTTAATTAACTATGAACACAAAGAGATAAATAGAGATAAAAGAGATAAGGGGAATTGAATATGTTCGAAGAAAAATTACTGATTTTTTGTGAAAAGTTTGTCAACGTCGGCACCAAAAACATCGAACGAGTTCTGGCATTGTTGGTCACGGAACAATGCACTGTCCCCTTTATCGCGCGCTACCGCAAAGAAGCAACGGGCAATCTCGATGAAGTGCAAATTAGAGACATTCAGTCAGCATACGATAATTATTTGGAATTAGAAAAACGTCGCAGCTACATTCATGAGACGTTAAAAAAAATGGAGGTTCTGACTGCAGACATAGAGAAGGATATCCAGCTCGCGCAAACATTAGAACAGCTCGAGGATATCTATGCTCCATATAAATCTAAGAAAAAAACCAAAGCGATGATCGCTAAAGAGTTAGGACTAGAACCGTTGGCACTGATGATTATTAACGACAGAAAAGATCTCGCTTATCTACAAGCACATTTTACATTGCCGCCAGAGGTGAAAACCTTTGAGGATGCCTTGTCGGGTGCGAAAGACATTATTACCGAAAAGATTGCACACCACTTAGAATTAAAAGAAGAGCTGCGTAAAGAATATTGGGAAAAAGCAATCTTACAATCGACTATGCGTACCAAAGCTGAAGAGGTTGAAAATCACCTTAACTACAAAGATTTCTTTGACTATAAAGAGGTTGTTCCCAATCTACGTTTAGAAAAAAACTCCCATCGGTTTCTCGCCATGCGCAGAGGCATGAGTGAAAAAGTTCTTAAAGTGGAAGTCACTTTTGATGAGGCATTAGCGAACGTAATAATTGAAAAATACTTTCCTATCAATCCTAACAATAGAATAATCAAAGAGGCCATTACTGGTGCTTATAACTCTTACATCCACCCCTCACTAGATTTGGAAATTAAAACCGAGTTAAAACGTCTTGCTGATGAGGCAGCGATCAAAGTCTTTGGGGTAAATTTAAAAAATCTACTGCTAGCGCCTTATCTGGGTGCAAAGCGAGTAATGGGTATCGATCCTGGAGTGCGCACCGGATGTAAAACCGTAGTTATAGATGAAAGCGGAAAACTACTCCTCGATCTTGTGATCTATCCCCACGAACCATATAACAAAATCAAAGAATCAAAAACCGTTCTAGAAAATGCTATCCAACATTTTCAAGTAGAATATATTGCCATCGGCAACGGAACCTTCGGTAGAGAGACTCTCTCCTTTGTTGAAGACCATCTCGATCCGGTTATCAGCGGCAAGGTAAAGGCCACCATGATTTCCGAGTCAGGAGCTAGTGTCTATTCCGCCAGCGATATTGCACGCAAGGAATTTCCGGATAAAGACACCACCGTGCGTGGGGCCGTTTCCATTGCTAGACGGTTTCAAGATCCTTTGGCGGAATTGGTTAAAATCGATCCAAAATCTATTGGAGTAGGCCAATATCAACATGATGTAAATGAGAGCAAACTAAAAAAATCACTAACTGAGATAGTAGAAAGCTGCGTGAACTATGTGGGAGTAGATTTAAATACCGCCTCCGTGCCGCTATTATCTTATATTTCAGGGATTGGCCCTAAGTTGGCAGAAAATATCGTTGGCCATCGCGAATCCAAAGGCAAATTCAAGAATCGTGAGGAGTTGTTGACAATTTCTCGCTTTACCCAAAAAATTTTTCAACAATCAGGCGGCTTCCTCCGAATATATCAGGGAGAAAACCCATTGGACGCGACTTTTATTCACCCTGAAAAATATCCCATACTAAAAAATTGGAGTGAGCAACACAGTATCGCTTTAGAACAACTAGTGCACGATAACGATATACAAACACAGCTAGAGAAAGACCGCACGCTTACAACCTCTATCGGCGAATTCACCTTCAAAGACATCCTCTCGTCACTGAAGGCCCCTGGCCAAGATCCGAGAAAATTATTTAAATCAGTAGAGTTTAGCAAAAAATTACGAGACTTTCGCGATCCCACCCTTGGAGAATGGTATACCGGCATTGTAAATAATATCACTCAATTTGGTGCATTTGTTGATCTAGGAATAAAGGAAAGTGGATTACTACACGTTTCAGAGATGTCAGACAAATTTATTGAAAATCCCTTTAATCACCTGCAAGTGGGACAAGAAATTAAGGTACGAGTGATTTCTGTAGAAGCTGAACGCAAAAGAATTTCTCTTTCTTGTAAAAGCGACACCCCTATTGGTGCCTCTCCGGCAGCGACGGCCGGTGCGACAAAAGGACGCGCTGACCAACACGCCAAACGCCACCAAAATCAGGAAATTAAAAATAATCCGTTCGGTATATTAAAAGATATGAAAAATTTATCGTTCAAAAAGTAATCTAAAGTTCCTCTTGAAATATTTCAATATTACAGTTATTTCTATACTTATTTCTATACTTATTTCTATACTTATCATTATGTTTAATATCGTTTTTGTTAC
>JADGBS010000384.1 GCA_015231325.1 Oligoflexia bacterium
AGGATCATGACAGCAAATTCCAATAAACGCACCAGTAAATCCAAAAGAGTGTTCATCGGAAATAATTGTCATATCAAGTTCTTCACCAATCTTATTCCAGTCATTCTTACAGTCATTCTTACAGTCATTCTCAGATATATCACTGAAAGAATAGAAAAATTGCAATTTATCGTAGTTAACTTCGGCCTTAAGATATACTCGCTTTGGAGACAGATTATCAACGCCCTTGTCAATTTCCAATCGACCACCACCAGCTACAATCCCGCCGGTCCCTATCCTGCCCCCTGCCCAGGACCCCGCTGCATATAAATCGATATCTCCCATATTATTAACCATCACAGATAGGAATTTTCCAATTTTTTGATCGAAACCAAGATAAAGATAATAGAAAAGTTTCTCACAATAATACACTATTAATCCCGCCATTTGATTCTCCTCATCTGGTTCAAATTCCATGGCAGTAATGGCCTGATAGCAAAAACTCTGTTGCCTTCTGGCGATTAAACTTTGCTTATACCTGGACAGCACCATCTCTTTACCCTTTAAGCGCAAGTAACCAGGTCTTTCGCTAAGGGAAGCGATCTCTTGTAAAATATCCCCCCGTAACCACTGATACTCTATTCCCAACTCTTGTTCATCAAAATCATCACGAATTCTTTGTGAGGGCCATGCTACTAATTTCAGATCAGGCGCGGGAACTTTTTCTGCGGGAACAGCGTTGTCTAAATGTAACCAACCATCATCTCCCCATCGCATTTTTTGGATGGCCGTCTCTCTTCCTAATACTGAACCAAAGTTCTGTTTAAGTGGTCTAGAACAAAGATGGACCATATAAACATCTCTATTTTTCAATTCTACCAAATCCGCGTGCCCAGCTTTTTGCAAAACACACTTTTTATTTTTAGAACTCAAAATCGGATTATGAGGGTGAATTTCATAAGGCCCAGTTAATTTTTTAGCACGTGCCATGGTTACTGAATGATTGAAACCGGTACCGCCTTCGGCCGTAAGAAGATAGTAGTATTCATCTTTTTTATAAAGATGGGGTCCCTCAGTTATGCCTATCACCTGATCAAAAATTTTATAAACATCACCCACCAATTTATTTTTTGAACTATCATACTCCTGCAACAATATCCCCTTAAATAAGGGTCGATCTTTATTATAATTATGATATTGATGAAGCAACCTCTGAGTCGTTAAATTATTTTTGGATTCATGATTCAATTCTACGAACATACTCCAAGCAATATGGTCAAAATACATTTGTACTATCCACTTTTTACCATCATCATCATGAAACAATGATGAATCAAAACCTCTGCTGTTCAAATAGATGGGATCAGACCACTCACCAAGTATATCACTGGTTGTAACCAAGTAATTGTGAGTTGTTCCAGTTTGCTTGGCGTCGGTATAAACTAAATAGAAACACTGATCGAAATAGGAATATGACAAGCAAGGCGCCCATACTCCCATGGAATATCCCTCACCCATCATATCTAACTGACTTTTCCTTCTCAATGGACGAGTCAGTAATCGCCAATTAACTAAATCCTTGGAATGATGAATCTGCACCCCAGGAAACCATTCAAAAGTAGACGTCGCAATATAAAAATCGTCGTCAACACGAATAATTGAAGGGTCGGGATTAAATCCGGTTAAAATTGGATTGATTATCTGCATGCTAATCCTGTAAATTTTGCTGAAAGGTGTATCAAGGATTTATCGAAATGGCGTTGTTAATACCGGAGGAGATCCTCATTTTGTTCGAGATCAATAGCACTAATTTATAGCATAATTTTGATTTGTAGCATCATTGTGTCCAAATAAAGACCATTTAATATTTTTGCTTTTTGCTCTTTGTTTAACGCGTATTCTATCTCCGAACCTACTCAATTGCTCTCTGAAATGCGAAGCTACATCCGCCAAGGCGTCGTATAAGTCAGAAGAAGATTTTTCTAGTATGACGTCTCGATAGCGTCCACCCTGAGAATATAATTTTACAGTAAATAGATCGGGTCCTGCATGTTGCGGAGAATTTTCCATACAAAGAGTTACAGTTACATTACTTTTTTGTAAATCAGGAAAACGTTTAAAAATTGTTGCCAGACGTTCTTTAGCAATTGCGATGGCCAGTTCTGATTTCCTTAGATTTTTAAAAATAACTTTCATCATAAAAACCTCGCTTTTTTATCAACCACGTTAAAAACATTTCCTGTAATTAAGATAGGCATCCTTCTTTGTAATGGCAAGAGGGATTGAAAATTATTTTGTATTTAAGGGGGGAGCTGGGATGAGCGGGTTTTATGATACTTATAGCTACATGCATCGCGCACGCTATTTGGCGGCCTATAATTTGGCGGCCTATAAAGAGACAATATCGTTTAGACTCATAATTTCGGAGCGAAGGACAGAACACAATACCAGATCAGAGTAATCTCCTCGATGATAGATAATTTTTCTCAGCACTCCTTCTTTTGTAAAGCCACATTTTTTCAAAAGATTTTCACTACCTTTGTTGCCTAAAGAGAAAGTCGCTTGCAAGCGTTCTATCTTTTTACTTTCAAAAAGATAGGCACAAAATAATCTCGTTGCCTCGGTCATGTAACCTTTTTGCCTATCTTCAGCTTTATATATAACGGCCCCAAGCTCCAAGCAATCGCTATAGTGGACTGTCTTGAAATATCCAATCGTTCCCAAAATTTCATCATCCTTGGTGGTTATTACCAGAGTGCCTCGCTCATCACCCCACAGACCATTTTCTTTATATGCAGCAGTTAATTCAGTTAACGTTCTGAATTCCATGGGAAAATATTCACCATGAGCTAAAACATCATTGCGACAATCACATATTGTTATCAGATCACTTTCTCTAATCAACCTTAGATTGATCTTTTTTCCTCTAAGCATAGACAACACTCCATCAAAATCTTACATC
>JADGBS010000385.1 GCA_015231325.1 Oligoflexia bacterium
TTTTCGAAATGGCACACGGAGGAACCCTTTTTTTGGATGAGATTGGAGACACTGGTCTCACCATGCAAGTAAAATTATTACGAGTATTACAGGAAGGTACTTTTTTGCCAGTAGGTGCTTCTGCTCCAAGAAAAGTTAATGTCAGAATCATCACTGCCACTAACCGCGATCTCAAAACTATGATATCAAAGGGAGAATTTCGTGAGGATCTTTATTATCGGATCAACGTCATAAACATCAACATTCCCCCTTTGAGAGATCGAAAAGAAGATATTCCTATATTATTTGAACATTTTTTAGAAAAAAAATGTGATGAAATGGGATGCGCCCCCAAGGTTGTCTCAAAAAAATGTTTGGAAAAATTATTGGATTATTACTGGCCAGGCAATGTGCGCGAATTAGAAAATGAGATAGAGCGAATTGTAGTGCTAGCAAGCGACAGCAAAACCATCACTCCAGACATGCTTAGTGCAAAAATCATAGAATATAAGAATACACCATCATTTATAAAACTAAACGAAGGCCTGGTTAAAACAACCATCTCCGAGACTGGCACATTAGGCACATCACTAGGCACATTGAAAGAGGCGATTGAAGAATTAGAGACTCTCATGATTCGTGAAGGACTGCGTCGATGTAATTTTAATAAATCCAAATTGGCAAAAGAACTAGGAATTAGTCGCGCTGGTCTGATCATGAAAGTAGATAAATACGGATTAGACAAAAGACAAAAGGCCCATCGATAAATCGTTTTCAGGCCATCAGATCAACCATTTTATCAACAACATTATCTAGTTTAATATTGTTGAGACAATCGAGATGCCTACTATCGTCACGACTGTACTTACATGCATTTTTATAGCAAGGTGAACAAACAGTTTCTGAACTACGGAACACATACGTTGTTTCTGAAACAGGACCCGTATTGGTTACATCACCTGCTCCAAAAAAAACTATTACCGGTGTCTTTAACAATGCAGCTAAGTGGGCCGGACCAGAATCGTTGGATACTAGCAATGAAGCATATCTCAATAAAGTCATTAATTGCACTACTGACGTCTGACCAGAAAAATTCAGAAAGGGAGATAGACTCCTCTCCCCCTCATTGTCTCTTTCTCTTATTACTATACTTTTGATTATACTTTTGATCAATTCTTCAATTTTTTCATGGTCAGATTGTAGACCGGTAAAAATAAATTTATAACGATGCACACTCCCACCAACTTCTGATGACCGCTGATATAGCTTCAGAAAAATTTTTATCCATTGTTGCAGCGGCATTCTGCGTGAAATTCCATCGGAATTTATATTAATTACAACATATGGCATTAAATCTAAATATTCTTGATTTCCAATACCGGATACATCAAGTTTGATGGTCCTGTCGTTGATCTCCGATAGTAATGTCAAAAACTCTCTTGAACGATGCACTTTTAGGGGGCGGACCAGTGCTTGCGTAAGAATAACAGTGCAGAAATTTCCACGGAACCCTATCACTTTTTTGGCCCTCAAGGTCTTTCCCATCAACGCTGCAGAAAAAGAAGGCGGCATTGAAAAGTAAACTTCAGCAAATAATAAGTCTTGATTAAGACGCTTAAATTTAATTAAAGAGGCAATTTTTTCAATAAGTGGCCCACCCGAAGAATGTTCATACGGAACTAATTTTACCCTTCCGGTGGCAACCGCAGGTATAATTCGAAGTATTTCTGCATAAATTGAACGCACAATAAAATAAATTTTTGCATTTGAAAATTTATCTATTACACAATCTAGAAATTGAAAGCTCATCACGATATCGCCCAACCAATTTGGCAACCGCACAATTATTTTTTCGTATTGCATAAAAAAACTCTTTTATATATTGACATTCAATTTTTTTAAATTTTATAGCAAAATGTCTACGGACCTTTACAAATCAAAGATTATAATATACTACGTACCACTAAACACTATATTGAGTTAAAACAAGGCGTCAAACATGATTAGCACATCTCCGAATAAGCTTTCGAATATGCTTCCGAATATGCTTCCGAATACACTAAAGATCATTGTAACCGTAAAGCAGGTGCCAGACACTCATAACGTTACCGGTGAAGCGATGAAAGCAGATGGCACAGTCAATCGTAATGCCCTTCCTGCAATTTTTAATCCCGAAGATCTACATGCATTAGAGGAAGCATTAAAATTAAAAGAACGAATAAATACCCATATCACAGCTATTACCATGGGACCACCTAAGTCAATAGAAATTCTAAAAGAGTGCCTCTATCGTGGAGTTGATGAAGTAGTGCTACTCTCTGATCCTGCCTTCGCAGGGGCGGATACATTGGCAACATCATATGCACTAAAATCCGCTATCGAAAAATTGGGTGGAGTAGATCTGATCTTTTGTGGAAGACAGGCCATTGATGGTGATACTGCTCAAGTTCCTCCGCAAATAGCAGAAAAATTGTCGTTCAATCAATTAACCAATGTAGTAGAAGTCCTCTCCATCGACCGCGATAAAAGAATTACGGTGAAACGAGAAACTTCCTTTGGATATGAAATTCTTCGTTCATCCCTTCCACTGCTGATTACGGTGAACGATCACGCCAACATCCCAAGACCACCAAGTGCCAAATTGATGATGGCCTACAAAAATCTTTCTCCATCTGCTACCGTCTTAAAAAATTGGAATTTAGCAACAATCGGCGCCGATCCCAAGTGTTGTGGACTTAACGGCTCACCAACAAAAGTAAAAAAGATTGAAAATGTAGTCCTAGCAAAATCTCAGGCCAAACAATTCAATAATACTGAAGAAAGTATCAAAGAGCTAATTAATGAATTGGTCTGTGACCATATCATCGGTTAGCATGTATATCATGTGTATAAGGAGAGAAGAAACATATGAGCGTTGGTAATAGTGGTAGTACGGTTAATAGTGGAGTCATGGTATACATC
>JADGBS010000386.1:0-431 GCA_015231325.1 Oligoflexia bacterium
TTTTTAGTAAAGAGTTAGAGAACTCCTTATTACAACGCCAAGTTGATTTGGTAGTCCACTCATTTAAAGATTTATCAAATGAGCGCCCCCCGGGAATTATCACCGCAGCAATCAGCGAGCGAAAAATCCCCAATGACCTGCTTTTACTGCCAGAGGTGGTGGCAACCCAGCTGGCCAGCGGGAAATGGACCGGCCATCGAAAAAACAACGATTTTGTTGTAGGCAGTAGTTCTCCGCGCAGAATGCTTTTAGCGCAAGCATTCTTGCAAAGATATTTTTCGTTACGAAATCCCCAGATCAACGTAGTATTTCGCCATCTTCGCGGAAATGTCACGAGTCGCTTAGACAAACTTTTGACAAATAACGATTTTAATAACTTTGATGGAATTATTTTGGCAGCAGCAGGATTGGAGCGCTTGCAAGCAGAGGAT
>JADGBS010000386.1:448-2927 GCA_015231325.1 Oligoflexia bacterium
CAATTTTCTTTTTTTACCACTCAGTGAGGTTCCACCGGCCCCAGGACAAGGTGCCTTGGCCATTGAATGTCGAGAAGAAGAGAAGTCGCAGAATAGTGAATTGTATCAATTATTAACAAAATTAAATCATGAACGAAGTGCACGCGAAACCCAGAAAGAAAAAGAAATTTTTCAACAATATGGCGGTAGTTGTCACCTCCCGTTGGGCGTATATGTGAAAAACATTGGCGACAATGACAACTACTACCTAAGCATCGTTAAGGGAGAAGTAGATAGTAAAAAAATTAGTTATCAAAAAATTTCTCCGCAAAAAGAAAAAATTCAAATTGAATCTCCTATATTTATTGGTCTACCACCGACCAAAGCAAAAAACTATAATCTGCAACCTCACGACCGGCCCCGGCCATTGCAATTCGTATTTGATGAGGTTATTAATAAATGCGAAATTCCGGTCGACTGCACAGATAAAATTGACGGCGGGTTCTATAATAATATTGTGGTTACTTCCAATTACTGCTTACATGCGCTCCCCGCTGATTACGACAAACGCCCATGGGCGTGCCTGTGGGCGCGCCTGTGGGCGGCCGGAATCCACACCATGTTTGCGCTATTTAAAAAAGGCCATTGGGTGAACGGGAGTGCCTCTTACGACCGAGAAGAAGAGATGGCCAATTTTATTGGTTTCAATTTCAAGCAACAAAAAAATATAAAGTCTTTGGTATTAACCAGTGAGACTGCGGCTGCTGCAGCAACGGCCGCTGCTGGCAACAGTGAATCGCTGGCCTGTTATCGTCATCAGATTGTTGATGCGAGCGGCGCTGTTAGCGCCACCGATAGGGCGACTTATCAAGAAAATCTGCTCGCTTGCAAAATTTTCTACTGGAGTAGCTTTTCTCAATATAAGATATTTTGCAAACTTTATCCGCAGATAGAAATCGATCACCGACAACAGCAGGGAAATACCCTCCACTGTGTCGGTATTGGCAAAACTTGGCGGCGTTTTTTGGCAGAAAAATTACCAGTAAACCCCTTTATCAGCATCGAACATTTCATAAATTGGATAAATGGGTAGATAGATACTTAGAGAAATGGATAAAAATTTTATGAACGTTACTTATCATCAAAATTATCGTCGCACACGAGGCACACCCATAATTCGTAATTTTCTCTCTGAGGTACACATCCGGAGCGACCAATTAATTCAACCTTTTTTTATCAAAGAGGGCCTGCAGCAAGAACAAGAGATCACTGCACTAAGCGGCCAGAAGCAACACACTATTGACTCGCTGCAGCGAGCAATAGAAGACGCACTACTACATGGAGTTAAATCCTTTTTGCTTTTTATAGTTCCTAGTGAAGAAAAAAAAAGAGAGCGAGAATTCGATTACGATTTTGATATCTCAGTTATCAAAAAATTAAAAGATAGCTTCGGGCGCAACATTTTTTTGTGGTGTGACGTTTGTCTTTGTTCTAATACACTGAGTGGACACTGTGGTTTCTTATTACAGGATACCCAAGGTGTACAAGGTATACCAAGCATAGACAATCACCAGACCGTTCTGGAATTATGTCGTAAATCTTTACTTTATGCGCAAGCAGGTGCTGATGGAATAGCACCCTCCGACATGATGGACGACCGGGTGGCCGCCATTCGCGACACCTTAGACCAAAATCAATTGCACCATAAATTACTAATGAGTTATAGCGCCAAATTCGCATCCAACTTTTACGGTCCATTTCGCGCGGCCGCCAATTCTTCACCAGCGAGCGGGGACCGCAAGAGCTACCAACTCGACTACACTCACACTTTTGACGCCATCCGCTGTGCAATTAGAGATTTGCAACAGGGAGCTGATGTTTTGATGGTTAAACCTGCCGGTATTTATCTAGATATTATTTATCGTCTAAAGTATCAGCAAAGCGAAACTGCTGGCAAAATCCCAATCGCGGCCTATCAGGTGAGCGGAGAGTATCAGGCGTTAAAACTTTTAGCACAATCTGGCCTAGCAAATTTTGATAGTGCATATTTTGAAAGTCTGTGCGCAATAAAGCGTGCAGGGGCAGACTTAATTATTACCTACGGAGCGACCCTTGGGGCAAAACTTAGTTCATAACCTCAATTCTCCTATTTTTCGCCTTTATCTCCACCAGCACCATTATCATCACCAACACTATCATCGTCACTAAAATTGCGTACAAAATTTTCAGACGAATAATATCTAATGCCCAAAAAATCGTTCGGCAATAGCGCTTTCACAGCGCCGCTATGTTCTATGTAATAATCATATGAGGGGGTAGTCTCGATATCTCCTAACATTATTTCTTTTTTACTCATTTCCTGTAATCGCAAATCGGATCCACTAATCCTTTTATATAACGCTCGCAGGTTATATACTAGCGCTCCAACAATCTCCTATATTTATTGGTCTACCACCGACCAAAGCAAAAAACTATAATCTGCAACCTCACGACCGGCCCC
>JADGBS010000387.1 GCA_015231325.1 Oligoflexia bacterium
AAGAAGGAGATATCAGATGAATCAAGAGTAGGACGATCATTCACTATTCGTTACGATATTTACTCCTCGGCCAGTCGTAATGCGTTTGGTTCTGGTTGTACTGGTAATAATATCAAATTTTGTAGTCCACGAATTATGACCGAAGTTTTTTTTAGCGACGATGATTCGAAAGATCGAGCTGTTCAAAGTTGGGTAGGAGCAAACCCATCCTTAAATTTGCCAGCAACTACCGATGGCGGTATTAATCTTGATGTTAGTATCAATGCTCCAGCAGGAGCAAAACTTGTGGGACTACGGTTTTCTAGAAGGAATCCTACTTATACTGGTGGGGCCTGGATAAATTCTGTAGGATATGATCCTGAAAATAGTTTTTACGTATATTCTTTGCAATAACTATAGACGTCAGATGGGATAAAGAAAAAAAGGTACATTGACCTAGTGA
This sequence comes from Oligoflexia bacterium, assembly GCA_015231325.1. GTDB lineage: Bacteria > Bdellovibrionota > Bacteriovoracia > Bacteriovoracales > Bacteriovoracaceae > JADGAN01. Next base: position 443 of record JADGBS010000387.1, read on the forward strand.
AATGAACAAGGCACAGAGGTAATCAATCTCATGAGGAAGTCTAAAAAAATCATCAAATGTCCCTTCGTTTATTCCCTGGATCATGCTCTAAATGAAATGCCTCATCTAATTCAAGTTATTACTGGTCCCCGGCAGGTTGGTAAAACTACCGGAATTTTGCAAATATGTGACAGAATACCTGAAAGTAAGTTTCACTATGTTTCGGCAGATGGGGATCTAATAAAACCATCTTCGTTTATTGTTGAGGAGTGGTGTTTGGCACAATCCAAAGGGAGGGGGGTACTTTTAGTTATTGATGAAATTCAAAAAGTTGAAAATTGGTCGGAAACAGTAAAAAAATTATGGGACGAACAGAAAATAAAAAAATTAAATCCAGTAAAATTAGTTTTATTGGGTTCTAGTTCCATTGCTCTTCAACGTGGATTGAGTGAGAGCTTAAGTGGTCGTTATTTTCAACATCGGGCGTATCATTGGGGATTTGCGGATAGTAAAAATGCTTACAACATCTTGTTTGATGAGTTCTTACTTTTTGGTGGGTACCCTGGTAGCTATGAATTAATTAATAATAAGCAAAATTGGTTGAATTATTTAAAGGGGTCGATTATTTCTCCAGTGATAGGAAAGGATATTTTACAAATATCACGAGTTAAATCTCCTGTATTGTTTAAACAGTGTTTCGACCTGGTTTGTTCTTATCCCGCGCAAGAAATAAGTTATACGAAATTGCTTGGTCAATTACAGGACAAAGGCAATACAGATTTAGTGAAGTACTACCTTGAATTATTAGAAGGGGCGTACCTTATTAAGCAACTGTTCAAATATTCTAACAAAAAAACTATTAGTAAAAGTTCTTCACCAAAAATTCTTCCGCTATGCCCCGCACTTTATTCAGTGACATTAGATGCTGATTTGAATACGGAGGAAAGTGGACGTGCCTTCGAAATTATTGTGGGCGCGGAATTATCGCAGCTTCCGGGGGGATTATTTTACTGGAGGGAGAAGGATTTTGAGGTCGATTTCATATATAAATATGCCAAAAAATTAGTGGCGATTGAAGTAAAAAGTGGCAGAAAAAAAAGTTCTAAAGGCATAGAAAAATTCAAAGGGTATCATCCTGATGCAGAGATTGTTATTGCTACGCCTCAAAATTATCTAAAGATAATTAAGAACTTAAGTCCTTAATTATTTTTAAGAATTTGCGGCCGCTCTCGCACCGATGCTTTTTTTCAGTTGTAGCGGAGAGATGCTATAGAGTGCGGAGATGTTTTGCTTGATTACTTCTTCAATCAGTTCTGTGCTAGGGCGTCGATTTTCTGTGACCTCAACAACGTTAGTGGCGGAACCGGTAGCGGCAACAGCGACGGTTGTTGCGGTTGTTGCGGTTGCTGCTGGTGTTGCTGCAGTTGTTGTCGCAGAGGTGTGGGCGGAAGACGTTTTTGTTGACGAAGAAGTTTTTGTTATTTCTGATATTTTAGTATTTATCCCTACATTTTTTAATTCAGAGAAAAGGGCAGAGTTGGGAGTAATTGCTGTGATTGTATTCATTGAAGTACATAGTTCCTTTACGGTATTGTATAGATTCTGTCCTTCATGGTAGTAGCTCTGAGTATTTTTAGATAAATCTTGTTGATCCTGATCAATCTCTTCTTGATCAGCAAAAGAGTTAAAGTTTTTCAACTGTGATGAGAACTTGTTAAAATGAAAGAGCATTTTTGCAACATATCTACTGAGTTCTAGCACTTTTAGCACATGATCCGAGTAAATTTCGTGGATATTTCCATTGATTGATTCAACTCGAGATTGAACGTCTTTCAAAAGTAGCGAATTTTGTTTAGCAATGTTCTCGATTTCCTTGGTCAGTGCGGGGAGAGGTCCACTGGTTGATGTAGCGGTAGCAGTAGTAGCAGCAGATTCTTGAAGTCCTTTTACTGCCTCGACGGAGGCGTTGAAAGAGAGCAACTGCTCTTTGAAGATATTTTCTTGTAGTTGATCAAATATGTTACTCAGCTCTTCGGATGGCCTTTCGAGGTCGTGTACTGATTGGCAACTTTTTTCGAAGTTGTCAAATTGCTCGGTTAATTCCTGACAGAGCATTTCATTATGTTTTAGTTCCTGTTCCAAATTTGAGAAAGATTTTTGGGTTTGCTGTAGTTTATTTTTAATATTTTGATAATTATTTTTTTGTAGTGAGTGGATATTGTCAAAAATACCTGTTTGATAAGTTAGCAGATGCTGAGTTTTATTAGCGAGTTCTCTCCCTTTTTTTGTTTTTTCTTCAACATCGCGGAAAGTCTCGTTGATCATAGATAAAAGTTTTTCAAAGGAGATGAACGTTTTTTTTACGATTGAGGAATTATAGAAGATAAGCAGCGCAATAACTGCACCAATGGCGAAGTAAGATAATAGCAGTGCTTCATCAACAATTTTTATCCCTAAACCATAAACATAGTTGTTTAAAAATAG
>JADGBS010000388.1 GCA_015231325.1 Oligoflexia bacterium
TCTTTCCAATACAACTGGGTGAAGTGGATACCCTGTGGCCATGCAAGATTTTTCACTGCCATTCCCCAGTCGGGACCAGATTTGAAAGCAGAAAAAATATAGGCGAGAAAAAACAAACTTGACACAAGCATGATATTTTGGGTGAGTTTATAGTTACCCTTTGTGACAAAAATAAACGTAATTATTATCATAATAATCGAGAGCGGAATTGCAGGAAGATTGAGCATACCAGCAGTCGTTTTAAATGCCGCAACATCTACAATAATAGTGCCCATATTTGCGATAAATAGACAGAAAAAAATGAAAAGAGAAGCTTTAATTCCATAATGCTCTCGAATTAAATCACCAAGTCCCTTTCTGGTTACAAGACTTAGACGCATTCCCATCTCTTGCGTAATGCCTAATAAAATCGTGACCCACACGAGGAGAAATAAGATGGGATAGCCCAGTTGAGATCCGGCAATTGCATAGGTCGCTACGCCAGAAGCATCATTATCTGCCATTGCGGTAATGGTTGCAGGACCAAATATACTGAGAAAGACTACACTTTGCACTTTATATTTCCTGATAAATCCACGAATTCTCTCCATATTAGACTAAAAATTTACTTTCGATAATATCGGAAATGCTATCGAAAGGAATCACGCCGATTATATGTCTATTTGAATCAATAATGGGAAGCGCATGAAGCCGATACTTCACCATTTTGTGAACTACCATTTCGAGTGGAGTTTTAAGGTGGGCCTCAATTAAATTCTGTGACATAAACTTATAAATAGGCGTACTACCATCTTGTATAAGTAATTCATGGAGATTGCAAACGCCTATGAGTTGTTTTTTTTGATTGACGACGTAGACATAATCAAGTGAAGTATATTCGGCGGTATTCTTTCTCATTTTATAGATGATATCGGTCTGTGTTTCAGTTGGCTCAACAATAAGATACTCAGATGAAAGACGTTTTGTGATAGGTGTTCGAGTGAGTGAAAGCAGAGTTTGGAGTGTAGTTTTTTTCTTTGGTTCAATAAACTTCAAAATTTCCTCTCGTTTTCGCTTTGAGATTGCAAGAAGGATATCCATAACAATATCGGTATCCATTTTATTCATGATTTCTGCAGCTTTTTCAGCATTCCAAGTACGAAAAAGGTCTCGCTGATAGTTGATATTGAGATTACTGATAACTTCTGTTGCAAAATCCTTATCGAGAAGCCTGAGAAATTTTTTTATATTTTGTTCATTTGTTTGCTCAAGGTGATCTGCCAAGTCTTCGGGTCGCATATTCTGCAGTTTTGTCTCCTCTTTTTTTACTCGGATACTTCCTCGTACAAGATCAAGAGGTTGAATATCTGCCCATGAGAGAACATTAGAGACAAGACGAATACCCGCTAAATGAGTAATTCTTGTCATGATATTCTCAATTTGTAGTCTTCTGAGTATTCCTAATAGTCCAATATCAACTCCAGATATATAACATTCATAGTTGTGACTCGATAAGTTTATTTGTTCATGAATGATAACATCGTTTGCACGTACTATTTTATTACCGGATATATCAATCACCTGCTTATCGAGAAGATTGCGTTTTACGTAGAGCTCATTCTCGGCAAGTTCTGATTGTGTGTAGAATTTTGCGATACGTACTACTGAGTTAAATTTATGAATCGCATCAGCATCGATAATTGTTTTTACCCCATTTAAATTGACTACTATTTTAGTTACTCTGGGCTTGCTGTCTAATAGGAAGATAATGTCATCCAGATAGCCGATGAATATGCCGTCGTTTGTTATTACTCTCTTCCTATCGAGTTCGGAAAAATAGAGCATATAGAATATAAATGACTATTCTCTAACTATTACATACTCTTTGCATACTTTCAATACGGATTATACACCCGTATGTATGAAATATGTATAGTATTGTTGGAAAGCTCTAAAATACAGATATAGAAGGATGACTGAATAATCAAATGAAGAAATAAACAAATAATCAAATGATTAAATATTCAAATATGCAAATAACCCAATATTAGGAAACTTACTAATTTGATTATTTGTATATTAGTTCATTTATTCATTATCAATCAGTTGTACTGTCTTTCTTGACTTTCCTGTTTCATGATATAATAATCCATATGGATAAGAAACTTGGGGGGTTGCTCGCTGTTTTTTTTCTTTTGTTCACCGTATTCGCATCATCTATCGTTTTCAACGGTCAACTCTCTTCCATTACGAGAGCTAAGGAGGACTTTGTTCCCAGTGCTACTTCTTCCCTCTTGTTTGCATATCCCCTTCTTCTGAAAGCTGATGGCACATCAAAAAGCGCAGTAAGCGTCTTTATACGGAGCGATAAGGGTATGCCGGTTAAGGCACAGAAAGTCTCACTCACTTCATCACTCGGACAGTTTGATGTGGCTGAAGTAACGACAGATGATAAAGGCAAAGCGACTGCGAATCTCTCTGCCGCAAATCCAGGGGTTGCAAAAATTGAAGCGCTCATTGGAGGTTCACTCAAAATGACCCAACAGTTATCCGTTACATTTGAATAAATTTATGAATAAGAAAATCACAAAGGTCGTTATTCCTGCAGCGGGTTTTGGAACACGATTCCTCCCTCAGACGAAAGCGATGCCTAAAGAAATGCTGCCCGTAGTAGATAAGCCAGTTATTCAGTATGTCGTTGAGGAAGCTGCAAACTCAGGAGTAGAGAATATTATTATTGTAACGGGAGCGAATAAACGCGCAATTGAAGATCATTTTGATGTGCCCAATGAAGACTTGATAAAAAATTTAATGGCGGGAAACAAAGAAGATATCCTAAAAAAAATACGAAAAATTGCTGACATGGCAAATTTTATATATATTCGCCAAAAAGGACCTTACGGAAATGGCACTCCTATTCT
>JADGBS010000389.1 GCA_015231325.1 Oligoflexia bacterium
GTCTTGAAAAAGCTAAGGAAAATGAGACACAGATTCGCACTCCCGCACAACTACCGGGAATTTTTACTGATTTTATAAACGGCCAATATAGGTATATTGTTCCTAATAATAAATTAACTAGTGCTGAAGTTGATGAACAAATCATAGATGCGTTGAATCCACTGTTGGAGACCCCTTTTTTACAAGTTTCTCGTGAAGATCTAGGTGGCTTTATTGGTGGACTGAATACTTTGAGTGCGAAAATGAGCGCCTCTCCTGCTACTCCTTTAAGTAATACAGCAGGAGAAAAAATGATAACGGTGATTCGTAATGCCCGTTTTGGAGGGGCGAAAAATCGTTTTCACCGTTCTTCCTCAGATTTGGAGCGGGCAATTGGAAAGTTCTCTAGCGCGCTTAAAGTAACACCATACGGTGCCTTTAGATCAATTCCGGAATTTGCTGTTATAGAAGATCCACAAGAAAAACTAGCGAGAAATTTAGCAGCTCTTCCACAAGAATGGGAAGCGAATGGAGCAGTTGTGTCTCTACAGCGATTTAAAGAAAAGTACTTATTCGGCAATGATACATTTTATCATGGCACTCCTGATATCAAAAACGTAGTTTCCATTTTGCGAGGAGGATCAGCGCTTCTTGGTACTATAAAATTTGGTAGTAACAACCATGGTCGGGGCGTATATACCACCGATGATCGGAGCGTTGCAAGTGGTTTTGCTAGAACTGATGGGTTAATAGCTACCTTCAAAATAAAAAAAGGGCAGAATCCCATAATCCTGGATATTGCGAAGATCTCCAACCTTAAGTCCTTGAAGGAATTTGCGACACAAGCACGGGCCCAAGGTATTGAACCATTTGAAGCTCTCCGTAGAAAGTATGGGGTGGATATTATTATAAATACTCACATACTGATACAAAATTTCGGTGTAGTAGATACTTTTGTTAATGACGGAACCGGTGAAGGATTGGAAGACCACTTAATAAAGAGACAAAGAGAATTTAGAAGATCTTTCACAAGTTTGCAAGGAATTGGGCCTGGTGGGCCTGGCCAATGAATTTGTCACAGTGATTGAGCATGAGAGATCGTTATGTGTGGAATTTTTCATCGGGAGAAATAGGGGGAGAAATAGGGAGAAATAGGTACCTGCAGACTTTTTTTGAGATAAAAAGTACCGAGTGCTTAGTTGTCATCTATATGAGTCAACTAGTACCTTTTTTTTATTTTTTTTTATTACGGTATACGTCTAGAACCTCTACGGGCAAATGTCTTCTTATCCAGTTTTTACGTTGCAATTGTTCATATAAAATGATACTATCTTATATGAACAATTAAATCAGGTCTAAATAAGGATTGTTATGATAGAAGCTATCAGACTTTTTGATAAATATCTCGGTGCTAATGGAGTTAAGTTTGAAGCAATTATTATCGGTGGTGCCGCACTTATTGTTATGGATATAATTAATCGAACTACTAAAGATATTGATTTTCTCGAACCCAACATTCCAGAGGAAGTAAAAAAACTGTCTGTTGAATTTGCGATAAAGCATCCGGATCTAAATCTAGACTCCATGCATTGGATTAATAATGGACCAAGAACACTGATTAGGGACCTACCAAAAGGTTGGCGAAACAATATTCAAAAAATTTTTGAAGGTGAATCATTAATATTGTGGACGCTGGGAAGGCCTGACCTTTTAAGAACTAAACTTTATGCTTGTGCTGATAGAGAAATTGACTACCAAGATTGTTGTGCTTTGATGCCAACATAAAGATGAACTTGATCAATGTAAGGAATGGGTGCTATTGGGAGATGCAAATCCGCTCTGGCCTACCAGAGTGGAAGAGGTCTTTCAAAGAATCAAAAAGGATTTGGGATATGATAAATAAAAAGAATATTCAAAATAATCTATACGCCGAATTAGAATTCGTTGGATTTAGAGTATCTCATTCGGAACAACTTCCAATGGGAGAAATCCCCGATATTGAGCATGTTATAATTAAAGCTTGTTACGAAGTAGACAAGGACGGAAGGATACTGGGACTTCTTCTATCTTGGTTAATGGTACACGGAAGTCATATAATCGCTGATAAGCTTTTTAAAGAATATGAGATGGCCAAGAAGTATCTTGGTGAATGTCCATGGTTTTATGCCATTTGTGCATTTAGATCTCATCTAAAAGATCACCGTTTTAAAAAAGGATTGGTAAAATTAAAAAATCCCCATTATTTTGGTGGAGCTTCTCAATCTTCTCTTATTAGGATAAAAGGTTGCATAGATTACTTAGAGAAGTTAAATATATTTGTGGCCACCACTTCTTTACGAATACGTGAAGAAGATGTGCTAACTATTGATGAGCTCTTAAAGAAAAATGAGCAATATAGAAATAGATATATATGGGGCGTAAATTGGAGAGCAGAAATTATAGGTCTTGTTCTTCTGGGTGCTAAAACTCCTGGTGAGATCGCAAAAAGACTGGGATTAGCGAGATCAAGAGTGGGAATTGTATTTAAGGAGTACACATTGATAAAAAGGTTTATGGTGATTGTTAGGTAAGGGGGGCATTAGCGTTAAATATTTGCGATGATAATCAAAAAAATTTGCTATACACAAGATTTTTTAAACACCCCAGGTAAACCAACAGGCGTAGGGCATTTACTCTCTTTTTGATAAAATATTTCTAGATCCTTGGTTTCTGGATAATTATCTTCAATATTAATGATATTCAAAAGACCTGTCATGTTTTGAACATTCATTGGTTGCTGTTTGAGAATGTAGTGATTGCTCATCTCAATATATTTTGCGCAATCCTCATCCCACAGCTATGAAAAAAACTCAGCGATAGTCGGGTCTTGATTCCTAGGATTTTTTTGTATAAAAAGGTCCATCATTTCTTTTCGT
>JADGBS010000038.1 GCA_015231325.1 Oligoflexia bacterium
CGCACCATATTTGGCCAGGTCGTTAGTGTAACGGTTATTGCTTAAAGGAGTTCTTATGGAGAGATTAAAACTGTTTTTGCCAAAAGCATATTTGCTGGGAATTTTGTCCTTAATGCTGATGGTATGCGCGATTAGTGTATCGAGTTTGTATTTTGTAACAACTGCTAGAGCAGAGTATTCGGCGAGTTTGGATGCGCCGGAGGGAATACTCAAAAACAACGTAAAGGTGAAAGACACTACTACTACAATGAATTGGATTCTCAAATCCGTGGCACTGGTAATGACTATTATCTTTGGAATCAATGCCGGTAAAAAACTAAATGATGAACAATATACTGGGGCCATCGGTCCGATATTAGGAGCAGTATTGGCAGGAACTGCCACATTTTTGGCATATTCCATTACCTCATAACCTTAGCTTTGGTCAGTGCGGATGTGTGAATGTATAGGCCTAAGAAAAGGGGGATTAAAATATGTACGATTATTCAGCGGCAGAGAGTTTCAAAATCGAGAATGTAGATCATGAAATTCATATTTTGGGAGTAACCTTCTCCTCGGTGGCGTATTCGGTGGGGGTCTATGGAGTCTCCCTGCCGTTCTGTGGTCCGCTAGCAATGGCCATGGTGCTAATCTACTTGCTCATCTCTCGGCAATTTTTTTTGGCCAGAGAGCGTGGTGAACCAATTGAGTATAACGAAAATTGGGTTAGATATTTAAAAATTATTCCTTGGGTAGAAAGTATGTTTGGTTTAGATAAACTGATCTACTCAGAGGGGCGATATCGTGGTTGAAAGTAAAATTGCAAAAGGAAGTTGGCTAGACAAGTTAGTGGGAGCGCAAATAGAGGTGCGTTGCTGGCGCTCGATGGCCTTTGCGGCAACCACTGTCTCTATTTGTCTAACGGTAGTGATTGTGATTTTGGTTTTTAAACTTTTGGATGATGTCAAAAATCAAAAATTAGTTTTGGTTCCGGCAATCCAAAGAAAGATGACCGTACTAAACGATTCGTCGTTAACTGATAGTTTTGTCAGGAGCGTTTCCATGCGAGTAGTTGAACTGCAGGAGCAGTGGACCTATCAGTCACTAGAAGACAACTATCAAGAGCTTTTTAGCAGCTACTACAGTCATGGTTTGCAGGAATTAACCAAGGCAAATTTGTTGTCATCTGATCGTTATAATCACGTTAAAAATCATCAAATGGTGAGTACCTTTCGTATCGACTGGAAACGCAGCAAATTCGGTTGGTCGGAAAAGTTAAAGCGGGCGGTGTCTTTGGTGGTGGGTCAGCGATCCATCTTTATCAATCATAACGAACCCTATTCGGAGAAAGAAGTTGGTTATTTGCTAATCGCTAACGGGGTGATCCCTGATGAGAATACCCCCTTCGCTGTACGCATGGATCGAATGAAGATCGATGATTCATCAGAGGATCCCTACAGTAATCTAGTAAAACAATATGAGGCCGCGATGAATGGAGTAATGCCAGATGAAGAAAGTAAAAAGTAATAAAAGTAATAAAAAATTTTTCCGTTTAATGATGAGTGTGGGGCTGAGGGTGAGTGTAATAACTTCGTTTTGTTCTACAAGTTGGGCGGTGGATAAGATTTATTATTCATATTCACCACGGAGCCTAGAGGTTAATTCTCGCGAGGAAACTCTTTTGGTTTTTCCGGTCCCTCCGGTGGCAGTGGTATGTCAGCCATCCAATGTGGTACAGGTTTTACCCGTAGAAAAACTATCAGAGACTCAAATATTTTCACTCCCACAGGCCAGTGAGTATTTGGGAAGTGGGGATGGAAACGGAAATGGGAACGGAAATATTGGTGGCGCTGGCAATAGACCAGCCGTTACACACGCTCCGTCGCTAGCAAATTTTTTGAAGATCGTTCCCTTACAAGAAAGTTCTACTTCCTGCGCCTTTAGATTATCCAATACCGAAACCGTCCGCTTGAATCTAGTTTTGAAAAGTGAGATTGAGCGACCAATCATTGAGCTTAAGGGATTTTATAGTGATAGCGGCGGTAGTGGTAGTGGAGGAAGTAGTGGTGATTATTTTTCTTTTGATTACCAGGACGCCATCGCAATCTTTAAAAATTTTATTTCCGGAGGCAGACCAACTTCTTTTCGCGACTTATCTTCAAGCGCAGATAGTGTAAAGAAGAGTAAAACTGGTGAATACAAAATTATCTATTATGGTCGAGATAAGCGCTTCGCTGGTTTTATGGTAGAGGCCTCATTTCCAGAAGCACATAAAAAAATACCCAAACTTGAAAACGTAAAGTTGGGAGAATTATATTTTAGCGCCTTCCTCCAAGAGGATGAAAAAAAACAGCGCAAAAATCCCAAATCAATGGTGAAGGATAAAATTTATTATTTTTATATTTTGGCCAGAGCAGATATATCCCAAAAAGAAATTCTAGAGGTGCTGCCATGAAGAGTGTTGAACTACGATATGTTTTTTATCTGTTAATTCTTTTTTTGCTCAATCTACTAAGGGGTCTAGTGGGTACTGTGCGCGCCGATGATTTCCCAAACGCGAAGGTTTTAGACAGCGATCAGGTGATCACTAATTTGGAGGGAAAGAAAAATTTATATCTGCCTCAGGCAAATGTGCTACCTCATCTAGAGATAAACGATCAAATGCTAAAAAATAAAATGGAAAAAGCAAAAGAGTTGTTGGGTGCTTCTGTTAGTAGCAGTGGCGTGAGCGCGAATAGTATAAGCATAAATAGCGCTAGTGCGCCTTCAACTATATCTATGGCCGAGGAAGAGAACAGCAAGCGAAAAATGGTGGCCCATAAAAAAAGAATCAAAACTATTTCGCCGATGCTGGCGTCCTCAAATTTTGCACCACCACCGATAGTGGAAGTGCGTAATAGTTATCGCGATACCGCCGATGGCATCAGGATATTTCCACAAAACTTTCATTATCTGCAAGAGGTCAGTGGCAATCTACCGACAATTTCCCTGCCCAGCGGTTCAACCGCCATGGGAACAGTCTTGGCAGGTATCGAAGTATCCGCAACCGATAGCAAAAAAACTTATGCCAAGCTTGATTATGCCTTTCTCGGACCGAATCAATCAGTGGTGGAACTAAAAGATTGTATGGTGTGGTTTTCAGTAAATGCCAATTATACGACAGAAAGAATTTATGGAGATGTAAATACCATCTCTTGTAGAGCGCCCAATGGAAAAACCTTCACTGTCGGAATTAAAGGCCATCTGATTGATCGCGAAGATCAATATGTTGGAGCCAAAGGAGAATTACTCACTAGAGGCAAAATCACGGGGGCAGCACTAATGTTTCTAAGAGATGCCACCCAAGAGTTTGGTAAAGCAATGGCGGCAGCGCAAATTAAAACCGATATTGTCGATGGCGGAACTTTTTCATCACCAGGCAAAGCGGAGAATGTTACTGGCAGTCAGACCAAGTATATCGCCGGTAAATCATCGCAGGCAGCAGTTGGAACATTCTTAAATTGGTGGATTGATTTTTATATGGGGCTATCACCGACCATCGCCATTGGACCGGGGAAGAAAATCTTTTTAGCGATAGAAGAAGAGGTGCAGATCCCGAAAATATTTTTCGAAGAGACGACGATTACCATGGAGCAAGTGGAGTCGGAAAGGAAACGCATGAATACTCTCGGCAACGTAAAAGAAAATAAAGATAACAAAGAAGCTGCAAGGAAAATGGAGTAAATAATGGGGCGACGAAAAGGGCCACAAAAAGTGCAACGAGAAATTAAATGTTTTTGGTTAACGGTGCTATTGATTTTTTCTTCATGTTCAACCCTGCCTAAGGGAGAAAAAGTTTTATCAAGTATGGTGGATGAAGACAAAAGCAAGATAGTTGCTCCCAAAAATAAAGACACCAATTACAAAGGGCGACCACTGTTTATCAAGGCGGTCTCCTATCCGCAGTTATTACCGGATGGAGATATCTTTGGCGGCGGAGAGATGATTTTTATGGTGGGGCGAGAGGATGTAGCGGTTGATGAGTTACTAAAAGATTAAACGAACTACAAATGAACTTGGTTAATGGAATGGAACAAACAGTGAAAACAGCGAAAATACTTACTGAGGTTAAATTGCAAAAATTTTATCAGCAACTACCCAATAGTTTTGCGGAAGCACATCTGGATGTTCGGGGGTATTTGGATGACGGAATATATCTTCTAAAAAATGGGGATCTGGGGGTGTTTTATGAGATTAAGGGAATCTATGATGAAATTTTGGACGAAGATGAATTGAAAACCGCACTCAACCCCTTGATGAAGGGACTTAGAAATATTGTACGTGGGATTCCTTCACATCAACATTTAAGAAATACAGTAGTGCAAATTATTTGTTCCCAGAGAGTGATAACTGTTTCTCCTGTAAATCGCTATTCTGATCGGGTGGTTGGTTCAATTTTACGCACTGAAGAGGAATTGCTCTTTACTAAAATGGGAGTGCTACAAAGAAAAATTTATTTTACCGTCAGATACTCCCCCGCAGATAAGCAGGATAATTCATGGAAAACCCTAAAACGCCTAATTGATTTAAATCGAATAAAATCGATATTTAGTGATTATAAAAATAGCTATGAGAAAATTCGAGATGGCCAGGTGGACAAATTTAATTACTCGCTAGAATTATTTAAAAGTGAGTTAACTTTATTAGAACAGCAGTTTTCAGGAGCAGAACGACCTAAAAGGTTAGGTCCAGAAAATTACATCGGTTATGTTCAGAATATTTTACATGCGGGTGTAGATCAACCAGTCATTTGTAATGACAACAATCTGGCGCTTTCGATTTACAATCATGAATTTGCGGTTGATGGTGCAAAAATTAAATTGGTTGGCGGAGGCGCAAGTAGTGAAAGCGGGGACGGTCGAGACTGTCATTTTATAAAAGTATATTTTTTGGAACAGCTGCCCCATCAATACAAATACGGAATGTTTCGCCACTTCATGGATTATATTCCTACTAAAAATTGGGATTTAGTATGGGTGATGAGTGATGGAATTGGTATTTACGATAATACATTATCGGCGAGAGAGGGGTGGTATGGGAGAAAGTCCTCGAAACGTAGTGAATACGAAGAGTTTCTTTCTTTCAAAGAGAATGTCGATCCCTTTCGGCCGCACGGAATCCAGTCACTACGTTTAATCTGTTACCATCAAGCAAACTCGTTCGATGCCGCATTGGAAAGTGTGGCATTAGATTATCTGGGAGGGAGAATGGTATTGGAAAAACAGATTCCAGTTCATCTTCTGGCCTCTTCGCTGCCTTTGAATTGCACTGCTGTCGCCAATAAAATCAAGGGGCGTTATCGCAGGATACGTCTGGAAAATGCCTTGGCCTTTATGCCAATTTATACTGGGCCTAGTAGTAATCACGGTCATCGGTTTCATATCTCTAGGGGATTTCATCCTTGCAGTTTTGATCTTTTCGCTGGCGAGGGGAATCGCATGACTACAGTGCTGGGTGCCAGTCGCGCGGGAAAGTCGGTACTCACTAATCAGCTAATCCTAGAATTTTTAGATCGCTTCCCAGAGGGTATTGTACGGATTATTGATAAGCGAACCTCCTATTTGAAATTGGCGGATTTATTAGATGGAAAGATTATAAATTTTTCTGAAGATGCACTAAGGAAAAATCCATATTCGCCCTTTGCACTATCCGAGTGGACCGAAGACGATATTGAAAATATTTTTTTATTAATTTTAACCGCGATAGTGCAAAAAAATCCTGGAATCAGAATCACCTCAATTCATACCGAAGTTTTAAGAGAGGCGATTAAACTTAGTTACAACAATCAGGCGAAGAATTTGCAGATGCTGTATTCGTCAACCGCGCCTTCGCCCGCACCCGCGCCTAATCTGACAACTAGTGACCGAATTGATCCCCATCCAATCTGGGAAGATATTTTAAGTAACCTTCCTATTGCCAGTAGCAATCTCCAATATGGGGGCGCGCATGGACTGGATGCTGCTAAAGATGATTTGGTTTTATGGTCGCTGAGTTTAACTAAAACCGGTCAGTACGGTTTTATCTTTTCCAAACATGAGCAGCAATGGCCCACCACCGATCTAAAGTTACTAGTTTACGACTTGGATGGGAACTCTGATCCGGTGTTACGACAGCTAAGCGCGATGATGGCCTTTATCAAGATCTCTCGCGATTTGGCCAAAATGCCACGCTCACATAAGAAGCTAATTATTTTCGAAGAGTTAGGAATGCTGCTGTATGGGAGCGATGAAGCGCAAAAGTTAAATGAAGAGTTTATTCAAAATGTGGTTAAAACCTGTGCAAAACTGAATGCTCAAGCGGTAGCACTTACCAATAACGTTGACGATTACGCCACTAAACCAGCAGGGCGAACTTTATGGGAGAATGCCACTCAAAAAATATTTCTGCCACTGGGTGGTCTTTACGATAATGCCTATCAAGCATGGGGAGATCAATACAGTGTCGCCGAATGGCAGATTCTAAAATCACTGCGCAAAGAATTAGAGCACAAACGTTCTAGCGTATTTATTAAATCAGCAAACGATACCGCCCCTTGGTGTGGTTCCATTTATATCCTGTTGACCGCAGCGATGGATGCGCTTACCACTTCTTCGGGATCGCAAGTAGAGTTGTATCAGCGCTTGCGTACCGAGGGAAAAAGTGCTGCCGAAGCATTAACTACGATGTGGAGTGATCACCCTTATGGAGAAAATTTATGAAGTGTGTGATACGTATATTGACCCGCTGGTTATTACTTGGACTACTCGGATTGTGCGCATCTGCATCCGCATTCGCTACTAACTGGGAAGTAAAAAAAGATGGCGTGAATAAATTAGTAGCACCATTTGGATTTGCTAGCAGGCAGCCGCCGACAATGGAGTATGTAAAAATAATAGATGTTAAGGTGGGATTAGAAGCTCAACAAGTGTGTGGTTATACCGATTGGACTACCACCCAAATTCATCTACCCAAGCAGTTACTATCTAAACAATATTGGAAAAATGTGGGCACAAGAATTATGCAAACTGCGCAAAAGGTAGTGATGGATCTTTCGGGCGCACTTCCTTCGATGTTGGCGTGCAATGTTTCTCCAACTTTTTGTTCGGTATTAAATCAAGCAGAGTTGATGGCGGGATTCGAGCAGAGTCTTACCTTTGAAACTTGTAATATTTTGGATGACGTTGCCAATACAGGTGCTTTCCAATCGGGGGCATTAAAGGGGTGTATTCGTTCATATTTAGCAGCAAAAGAAAAAAAGAACGAAACCGCCACTAACTCTGAGGCGCGAGAGGCGTGCTTAAACAAAGCGGATAAAGATGGCCCCTCCAGTAACAAAGATAAACTCGAACAAATTTCTTCCAAAACTGAAAATGATGAAAATCATCAGCAGGCCAATCATTTTGATTTACAAAAATTTGTAGATAGTCTCTTTCCGGGGGAGGTGAAAACCACTGAGCGAGTTTATAGTTTTGAGCGAGATGGATTTACCTATTCACGAAGAAAAAAGTCCAAAGATTTTGTCAAAAAAATATTTTTGAAAGGAATAAATCTACGGGGATCGGCAATGGTTGAAGTTGGCGGAACATTCCAGGGAACTATCGAGAAAGAAAAAGATATTGAACAGAGTAAACTGCGAATGGCCATTTTAGTTATTTTGCGAGAGATGCGAGAGAATCAACAAAAGGGATGCTCCGAGCGAGAAATTATTCGGCGTAGTGAACATAATTGGAAAGATAAAAACAAGTGGAAGCAAGACAAAGAACCCCATCCGATCTATCGTCCCTCGGGGAATGAAGCAGAACCAACATTCTTAATTTCACCGGAACAGATATTAATGTTGCTGCCTCTGGTAGGCGATAGTGATGCTAATTTCGAAAGCGATGATCTGCGACAGGTTTTAGATCGGCTCTCTTCAGCGGCCACTCATGTAAAAATCACCGATCGCTTGATAGACACCTATCGGGAGACCTTTCGGGTTTGTCGTACTGACCCTAAATATCAAGATAGTGTTGCCCAGAAGAATTGCGAGAGCATGCTTAAAGATATTTCATCAAATATGCAGTTCTTACAATATCAAAACAACACCGAGACCGACGCCATGAAGACCCAGCAAGAGGTTCGAGAATATATTCAACATGTACAGGAACATCGGGGGTTGCTGAGAAAGAGTGAACCGATGCCTCCTTACGAATTTAATAATTATTTTGTTCCGGGAAGATATTAATAGAGAACAGAACTATGCTTATGCTGCAAAATCATAGCGGGATCTACTCGCAAATTATTAAAAGGAGATAGTAGTGAAAAGAAAGTTCATGATTGTAACAACGATGTTGTTTTTACTTTCGGGATTTACCGCCTGTATCCATAGTGAAATCCCTGAATTGGATCGATCGACAAATATTCTCGGTCCTGACGAAGACCACAATGGCATCCGTGACGATCTTGATAAGTATATTCATTCATTGCAATTGTCATTAGAAGAAAAGAAGGCCGTTCAGCAAGATGCGAGGGCCTATCAAAATGTGATGACCATAGATCCTACTAATCTTCAGGAGGCAAAAAAAGCGAAACTGGCGTTATCTAAATCGATGAATTGCACCCACATAAAAATTATCGATCAGGACAAAGCACGCTCCATCCATCTTGGATTAGAAAAATATACTGCGAATACAAAGGAGCGTACTTTGCAATACATCAGATATTGCAAAACGCTTTCTGGGTCCACTTGGAAATTGTTAGAAGGAGATACCTGTGAAAACTAAGATTATATCGCTTTTGTTTTTTTCATTTTGTTTTTTATTTGGTGAAGTTTTTGCCGTAGAAGGTGATCTTTGTGGGAATGCCGATTATGCCGTGGCATTTGTTAATGGAGTTTGGAACACTACTGAAAATGCAACAGAGAACTTAGATCAATTGAAAAAATTAGTCGGTAACCGACATAATGATCGAAATGTACAGTACGAATTATTCTATAATCAAACAGGAAAAGGTAATGATGGTCGCTCTTCATTAGAGGATTTGGCAGAGGTATTTTTACAAAGAGCACAGGAGATGGACGGGATTCTAGCAAATCGCTGGGAGATTTTTTGGCATATTCTTGGGTCATCACCAGATGGAAATACTTTTTTTGAAAAATTGGCCAATACCCTCAAGATAAGCATTCCTCGTTTTAATGATTTTATTGCTCTCTTTTATTCCGATTTTATGAAAAAAACTACTGAAGTCATGTCTGGATTACTAAGTAATCCTCCAACCTATAACGATTATTTTGCACATGAATCAAGACTAAAGTCGCTTATTCTTGAAAGAAAAAAAATTGTATTGGTTGCCCACTCTCAAGGAAATCTTTTTGCGAATCATGCCTATGATTCAGCAATATCACTTACATCTTCTCAGAGCTTAAAAGTAATACATGTTGCCCCAGCATCACCAACACTACGAGGAGAGTACGAGTTAGCGGATCTGGATGTGATTATCAATAGTTTGCGAGTAATGGGTTTCGCTGGAGTGGTAGATTCCAATGTAAAAATTCCGCTAGCACATCTAAAAAGCAAGGATCTTACCGGACATAAGTTTGTTGAAACCTACTTGGATCCCGCCTTGGATACTTCTAAGAAATTTAATCAAATGTTAAATGATGCACTTGATTCATTGGTTGATCCACCAACTCATGGAAATGTCGGATTTATTACAGTTACACTTACTTGGGATGGTCCAGGTGATGTAGACCTGCATGTTTATGAACCTAATGATGTTCATGTTTTCTATGCACATAGAGAGGGGATGGTAGGATATTTAGATTATGACAACATGTCTGCACTTGGACCTGAACATTATTATGCCACCTGCGATTCCAGTAAGATTATTTCAGGGAATTATCGAATTGGAATAAATAATTACGCTCGTGCGACAGGGAGAACTGCAACCTTACAAATTGCTACTGCGGAAGAGGGAGAACTGTTTTCAACTCAGTTAGATGTTGGGCAACCTAACTGGAGAGGTGAAGGTGCTTCCCCTGTACCTGTTGCTAATTTGAAAATTTACAAAGATTTACGAGGTAAGTTTAAGGTCGCATTACTGTAGTAGATCGTAAAAATTGTTTTTAGGGAATAACGATGTATCCAAATAATACTGCATTAGCAAATCTAGTTAAAGAATTTGGGGATAGTGTTCTAGTGCAGTTCACTACTCAATTTTTTGCTTCACCGCTTGTTAGTATGCTGATTTATCTCGCGGGGGTGGTGATGTTTTTGTTTACTGCTTGGTCTATCCATCAACGACGTTTTTCCACTTACATTTTTTATTTTTGGTTAGCATGGATTGCGGTGTTGCCGGTGGATGGATGTCCTGCGATCTATCAAGCAATTAATACCCTGACTACGCTGTTATCGAACCAGGTGGCAAAAATTACTCATCAGATTTTTAATACCGGCAAGAGCATTCCTCCGGGCTTTGTTTACAATGCCATTTTTAAGGCGGCCGCTACTCGGATTAATGATCCCGACCTTCAGTCGAATGTAAATTTCATTCTAGATAATTGTATTCCCGAGGTACAAAATCGCGACGGCACGCCACTTACTGCCTCTGATCTCTTTGCGGTGGAAACGCGCAGTGAGCGCTCGGGGGCGGAGAGTTTTACCTATCGTTTTAACCCTAATTATTTATCTGCTCGCGAATTCAATATCACCAGTGCTAGCCGAAGTGAGCGGATAAATTGTCTGTCGTTGCTGGAGAATACCATTAAAGGCATGCGACGGATGATTCGCGAGCAAGATATAATAAAAATGCCTGAGACCATGTATGTTGGATCCAATAACGGAGAGGCCAGTGAAAATCGCGACACCTCTTGGGATTCGGATGGATCGATGATGGGCGCACGAGTGGAAAAAATGGCGGTCAACTTAGCGCAAGCGAATGCTATTCAGGCACAGGCGTTGAATAAATATTTTGATCTTGATCTCAGCACTAGCGGAGGCAATTTTGCTAATCATGGGCTTTCGCCGCTAGTGGCGGCCAGCAAGGAGAGTATCGGTACTCCCTACATCAATCCCACGCGCATCGTTTTGAGTACTATGGGGCTGGCAAAAGCGGTGACTCGCTCGCTGAATGTTGATGGTTTTTACGACAACGCCCAACACCTCTATGAAATGAATGAAAAATTGCGCAATCTTCCTTACGTGGTGGCATTCGTACAAAGTTTATTGAAGGTGATGTTTCCTTTGGTTTGTGTCACCCTTTTTTTTGGAACTCTGCGCTTTTTGCGCTTTTGGGTTGCTGCCTGGATGATTACGCTGTTTACGCCTTGGTTTTTTTATCTCTCTAGAATGTTTTCTAATACTATTATTTTGAACGCAAATAAAGTGGGAACCCATGTCGCTACTTTGAGTACCTCTCCATCGTTTTTAGAATCGGGAGTAGATTTTTCTGCGGCCTCCAAGATGCTTGAAGATACTTCGCGGGCGATGGATGTTTTTTTGAATTGCGAGCTAGGCATCTGGGGATCGCTAGCGTTATTGATTCCTGCTGCTTCATTCTTTGCAGGCGGCAGTAAATCCACAGGGATTCTCGGACGTGCGCTACAGATGGCGGAAAATGTGGTGATGTTTAAAACTGGTGGGGCGTTGGTAAAAGGGGTGGCCGCCGCTGCTGGGGCTGGCGCGGTAGTGAAGGGAGGTGCTGCGGCCGTTAACGCTTTTAACAGTGTTAGAGGTGGCAGCGGTATAAATGCAAATGCAACCACAGCTAAAAATATTGGGGCCAGTGATTTTAGAAATTATCTTGCTGGAAATTCTGCATCAGCTTCTGCGCCAGCTTCATCTCCGTCAACAACAGTGCAATCAATTATATTTTTATTGTTTTATTTTTCCTCAGTACTTGCTTCAATTGGCGTCACTAGTAACGATGCGAAGGCCATTGGACTTGGTGATTTAAGAGGAGCAAAAAATATTACCGCTGATGCCGCCGGAATTATTGTTGGCCTTGGTCTTAATTGTGCCAATCTAGTGAATCTTCCTCAGAACGTGGCCTATTTTGTCAAGGAAGCGGGAAGTATCGTTGCGGGAGTAGGGCGAGTAATAAGCGAAAGAACCTTGGTGTTGGCGATGAAGAGAGATTATCCCAATATCTGTCACGTACTTACGCAACAGCAAATTAATTCTTATAGTGAAGGAAGCGATAAAAAAGTAGATGAAAAAACCATTTTAAGTAGTGGAATAAAAGTTACTGAGAGTACAACTACCACTAGACTAAAACCAAGTTACTACTGGCCTAAATATTTTATCGAGGTTACTGAAAAAGGAAATGATCCTCATCCAACGTTTGGACGAAATAATTTATTGTACGCTGCTAATCGCAAAATTGCTTATGCACTTCGCAAGTGGATCGATGTTGATGGTGCAGTCAAACTAACCGCCTACGTAATGGGTGGTAAAATGGTTGCCGAAAATTTACTTCCAAATTTCAAAGTAGGATCGCAAGAGTGGGAACAAGTGATGAAAGTGGCAGTGATGTCGCCATTAGAACAAATGCGAGTGCGTGCCAACCAAAAAACCACGATGACCTCGTACGAGGCCGCAATTTGGCCAATCGTTTTAAGTGATACCATGGCGGCACACTTTACTGTTTGTGGACCTGGACTAGTCGAACGAGGGGAATCTCCCGGCGGATATAGTTGGCCAGTGAAGGGCGTTCCGATGACTTGTCCAGTGGCGATGAGTAGCGACTCCATCGCTTATTGGGATACGGGGATGATTGATTATCTCGATCCTGAAACAGTTTCCGCAATGATTATTGGTTCTAACCCACTCACTTGTGGCATGGATGTTGGCGCACAAAATTTGAGTGGTATCGGTGCCAACGCCAATGGCGGTAATGATGCGGGCCTGGGCGACAAAGAGCAGATTGTTAATGCCACTTCCAAGCTGACCGATAATCTCAAAAAAGCGATTCAAAATTGTTCTTGGCCGATACTTGGTCCGGCACAGGCGATTGCCGGTAAAGCATTAGCACTTACTAGTGGTGCTAAATGGAAACAAACTAAGTGTACACTGTGGGGGGCGCTGGCGCCGCGAATGTCTACCTCTGTCTACAATAGTGATTATTCTTTTGCAAATACTGCGCTCAAATTTAAATTGTTAGCTCATGAATTATTCGGCGTTCCTAGAGGACGTGAGGAGCGATGGAGTTTAGCATATCCATGGGAGGGAAAGGGAGCGAGTGCGGGAGAAAAAGAGGGGATGGAACAAATATTTAGCGCGATTACAGGCCCCGAAGGAATTAACAAACAACTTTCAGAGATGGGAATTAGTTCTAGCTCAGCTTCTGCTACGAATGGAACAGCAACTTCTCGTGCGGAGGCACTACTTATTCCAGGAAGTCCGCTGATGATTAATGCCAGTTATACCAGTAAATATTTTAAAGATAGATTAATCAGCATGTCGAAAGAGGCAGCATATCTGGCGGCACTAACTGGGGCGAGCATTGCTGCGGGGAGAGCGGCGGATGGGTGGTTAGACCGTGAAAGTGTACGCCAACAACCATCATCCGAAGAGATGATTCGTGAAAGCGATCAGGAATTAAATAAAATTGAAGATGTTACCGCCTTCGTAGACCGAGAACCGATTTATCAAAAAATTACATACTGTCACAAAAGTCAGATACGTGGATTAATCGCTGGTGACAATAACATCGATATTGCGCAATCAATGAATGTGGGTACTCCATATCGGGGACCGAGATTTCCCTTTGTAAGAACCAGCAACCCCGCAGATTGTCTGTCTACGCACCAATACACTGGATGCTTGCGGGTATCTAAAGCGATCTGCCGGGATGCTAACAAAGTTCTGCTAATAAAATTTGAGCGACAAGAGATCGTCGGTTATCGAAAAGTGCAGAATCCAGTGATAAAAAAATATCAAACAGTTTGCAAGGGACAACCGATGGTGATTCACAAATCCACGCGCAGATTGGCGCGTTTTATTCGTCATACCTCCGATGATGAATTCATCTACCCCTATAGCTGTGAAGATGTGGAGGTTGCTTCCGGTATCACTGATACTAGGCAGCGGGTGGAGCGCCCACGACAGATAGAACAAGTGACTAACGATCCGGCCTTGCAAAACATGATTCGTCTGGGAGCGATGGCGGCACCATGGGTGGTATCGGAAACCATTCGCGCCAAATATGGTGAAATCCAGGGGAAAAATTATCTTCCTGGTGACCGGCGGATCTATACTATTTGGGAAAAAATTGAATGCACCGCCAAGGCGAGAAGGGTAGATGTGGATATTTCAGGAGTAAATATGTCACGCAATTATCTGGATGAAGCAGGAAATATCTCATGCAAAGAAGCGATCAAGTATGAAGTCTATAAATACGTACAAACTAAATTATTACGCGAAATTTGCGACCTAATCGGAGACAAGGAGGGGGATCCGTGGAAAAAGTAGAAGTAGTTGAGTTAACGCCGCTGATTGCTACCGCCCTTAACGCCACCGCCTTTAACCAAAAACTGTTGCATACTGCTCGCCCAGTTTCTCCAGACGAGACCTTGCAGCGAAGGGATTTTGCTTCGAACTTCTGGCGTGAAATTTTTGTCGCCGCCAGCGAGCAAAAGGCGACCGATATCCATATTCAGCAATTTGGCGATCGCATCCGTATCCGTTTTCGCTTGCAGGGTGAATTAGTAATCGTCCAAGAATTTTTCGAAGATCCGCTTACTCGCGGAACGGTTATCAATCGCCTAAAACAAATCTGCAATCTCGATTTAAGTTCCAATGACATCGCTCAAGATCAGGCCACCTACATTAAGCTGACGGGTGCTCGCTATCGAGTGGCATTGGTTCCCGGAGTGTTCGGCGAGAATATCGTTTTGCGAGTAATCAGAGATGCCGACATTCCCGCACTAGATAAAATTGGCATGCGACCGCCGATACTTGCCGACTTAAAATCAGCACTGCTGCAGAAACAAGGATTTATTTGCATCACTGGCCCCACCGGTTCTGGAAAATCTACCACCCTACAAGCGGCGATAATGTCCATCGATCGCATTGGAAAAAACATTATAACCATTGAGGATCCGGTTGAGCGATTTTTGCCAGATATTACGCAAGAGCAAATCTCTAAAAAACTAGATTGGAGTATGGCCATAAAAATGGCAATGCGCCAGGATCCCGATGTGATTTTAGTTGGGGAAATTCGCGACCGAGAATCAGCACAACTAGCACTGGAAGCGGCACAGACTGGGCATTTGGTTTTATCCACACTACACACCAACGATGTAGCAGGGATTGTTGATCGTCTAATTGGGTTGGGAGTTGACCGCAAATTGATTGCCGACAATTTATTATTTATTTCTGCGCAAAGGCTAGTGCAAACTTTGTGCGCATGTAAAATTCCTGTTAGCACCACACCGCCGGCATCCTCATCCACTCCTTTCACTCGTAATCGCGATGGTTGTCAGCTATGCCAAAAAGTAAAAGGTATCGGAGGAAGAAAACCGATTGTGGAATACGCCCTAAAACCAGATCCAGCAGCGATCAATAATTTTAATAAAAAAGATTTTAAAAATACTCAGTTAAAAACATCGCTTTATAGAGAATGTGAATTTTTAGTAAATAACGGCGAAGTTGACTACATGGAGCTTGCGGGATGGGCGGTATAAATTCACGATTTTCTTCCCATACGGGAGACTGTGATAAACGGGGCCAACATGATCCTCAATATATTTTTACCTTGGTAATCGTCATCTCCTTTATTTTGTTTTTGGCCCTCACGCGCAGAGATATTTTTATCAGCATTGGGATGCTTTTTAAGCATAATATTCTTGAAGTACTTTGGAATTTACTTTTTACCCTGATGGGTATTCGAGCATCTGTCAGATTATATTTAATTCCGCTGTGGTATTTTATTTTTAGCGATCATCAAAAAATTGGACAAAAATTACATTGGTTTGGATACGATTATGATTCTCCCTCTGGATCTGCTGGCGCTGGCGGAGCTGCTGCTGGGGCGATAGGTGGCGCCGCTCGAGGAAAAATAACTATTGATGAATTAAACTCCAATATTCCCAATGAACATTTTATCTTTTCACTTTCAATAAACCAGTTGCGTCTACTCATATTATTACTGTTGGCGGTGTTGTGGCATTTTGCTTACAAGACCCCATATCCATTTTTTCAAAAATGGCATCTCAGTTATTCCACGCTGATCACCATTCCGAATCAGACGATCAGTGCAATCCACTTTTTCAACCAAACACCATACCTTGTTTGGCAGCTATTAACCCCTTTTACCGTGCTCTTGTGGTTGCTAATGTTATTCGAAGGGCGCAGTCGTTTACTCTTACGCTTATTATTTTCCCTTCACCGCGTTTATCATAAAGATAGTTGGAAGCGACCACTTCCCCCGCCACCAACATTGGACTCAGAATTTTATTTGAGTATCTTTTCCTATTTTACCGACATCCGTGGAAATCCCATCTATAAAACTTCTAGCAATGAGAAATGGTTTTTGATGCGGGAAAAATCGCTAAAAACTAATACTCTGGTGATTGCACCCACCGGTGGTGGGAAAACTAGCGCCATCGTTTTACCAGTGATCAAAGAGGGGATTAGCTGGAACAAAGATCAAGCGAATAAAAAGGCATCGCTCGCAATTTACGATCCAAAGGCAGAGCTGACGGCCGCGGTGATTGAATTAGCAACCGCCGCCGGCCGAGAAAATGATCTTTGCGTTTTAAGTTTGGAATCTGCTAACACCGTTAATCCCATTCGAATTGACGACATCTGGAACGGAACTACTTCCTGGAAAGTAGCATCTTGGATTGTGAATGCTTGGCAGAACTTTCAAGGGAAAAGTTCACAGGAACCCTATTGGGAAACTCAAACCTATATCCTATTTAGAAATTTACTAGTGATGCTTTATTTTTACCACAACCAAGAGGTAAATATTTATTTGATATCGAAATTACTCAATCGTTCAATCAAGGGTTGCTGGATCGGCAAATATCATAGCGCCACCTCCAGCGATAAGCAGATGGTACAAACGCATTCACGCGCACTTTCCGATTTTGGAGAGCTAGTGCTTGCTGCTTACCTTCTGGTCATAACCGAAGAAGAACGGGAGAATTTTCTTTACACGGTGGATTTATCTAAAGTAAACGATAAATTAATCACTGAAGAAGTAAAAAAATTTACCCGCAATGAATTGCTCTCAAAATGGAGGACCTACTACCACGAGCATACCAGCGAGATTCCAGAATTGGCATCATTTAAAGATATGATCGAGGCCAGTACCACCGATATAGACGAACAACTGATCGAAAATTTAAAAGAAAATTATCGCAGCAAAATTTCTGAATATGCAGAGAGACAGCTCCATTTGAGTGATGAAGAGTGGGGTCAGGAATATAAGAAGAAATACTATTTATGGAAGGCACACTCTCGGCACGCTGGGGCATTGGATGACCAGGCCAGCGCCATCATTCGCGATGCTTGCGAATGGTTTTTCAATTCTTGGAGTTCCAACAACGAAGAGAATCGTGGTTCCATCGTTTCCGGTCCACAACCATTTCTGCAACAATTTGAAACTCCGGAATTGCGACGTATTTTTTCCCCAACGGCCACTGCACCGATCACTACGCCCACGGTAGATTTCGCAAAATTAATCACTGATGGAATGATTTTTGTTCCGTCATTTTCTGGGATTGTAGTAGGCCAACAATTATCCAACGCCATAGTTACTCTCTTGAAATCTAGATGGCAGCACGAGGTGTTGTCATACCCCAACAGCGACCGAATTAAATTGCAAGTAATGGATGAAGCGCAAAGAATCATCACCTTCGGCGGCGGTCATAACACCGGCGACTTCGATTATATGGAACTTTCGCGCTCGTTCGGTGGCATAACTTTCTTATTATCGCAATCGCTCTCTGCAATGAAGGCGCGCGCCCAATCGCCCGCTCAATTCGATAAGATCCACGGAGTAGTGAGAAATTTTATTGGTCTCGCCACCAACGATCTACAAAGCATCGAATACATCCAGCGAGTAGCAGGACAGACGGTAAAAAAGAGGATTTCGAAAACATTATCTGAAACCGGACAAAATCCCATTCTGGAAACTATCTCCGAAAAATATCGTGGAGACACTAACTCTCTGGGACTTTCCTATACCATTTCGGAGGCACCAGAAAATCGCCTGCTCACTACCGACATTCAAGAGGCCAAGGCATTTACGGCATTTGCTTCTCTCTATGATGGACAGGAATCACGCATCTACTACTTGGCGCTCAAACCCCATTTTTGGAAAGATCAATGCTCTAAGTGGGAGTATATGCATCAGCACTCATTTAACTATCAAGCAACCCTCAAGGGCACACGGAGGCCAGTAAAATGAAACTAGAAAAGGTTAACCAAGTTTTGGCCAACATTCAGGAGGCGGAAGAAGAGAAAAACAGTCGGCATCACAGAAATATTTCTCCACAAAAATATAATCAAAATCTGGGGTCCCGGTCCCACATACCAAAGTGGACAGTAGAAAAATATAACCCAACTAACACTGAAATTGCGTTTTTAGAAAAAATTCATTTTAAAAATTTGAATGAAGGTCAATTAAAACATATTGCTCAAAAAGATTTTGGCATCAATGAAGCTGAATATTCGCGTCTAAAAGAAGTTGGTCTACTTAAATTCATAAAAGATAATCGAGTGGTCTCGTTATATAAAGAGAGTGATGAAATGTTGATGTCTCGGGCGTGGGTGGCATTGGCCGCAAAATTTGCGCAGAATGGACAAAACGCTAAAGAAAATATTCCCGGCCACATTCAGGAACCCAGCAAAGAAGTCATTAGTCAGCTACAATTGCATGATAAGGCACAACCTCGACCACTAGTGATAACCTCCGCCGACTATAAAATATTTTTTAAACGTCTTCAAGGCGTACCGTTATCAACGACAGAAATGAATAGAGTAAGATCACTAGTAAGGGATGGAATATTACCCGATGGGAATGAATTAAAAGAGGCCATAAAAAAAATACCCCGCGGATGGCGCCTAAAGAACGCTCGCAACAAGCATATTTCAGAGCATCTATTGGGAGAAAATAATATCAACATCGAGGCCTTGAAATTTGTTAATACCTTTAAACAAGTTACCCCAGAACAATTTTTGAAATTTCTTGGAGATGACCACAATCCCTCGAAAATTGACCGCTATCTAAAAAATCTCGACGTAAACAATGAATTCACCAGCAGTTCCAGATTGCTAAATCTTACTCATCTCCCAGGTCCTAGTGGCAGAATATCCTTTCTGACAATCAATCACGTTGGCGATATTAACGGAAGAAAAATTCTACAACAGCATATTGATAAACAAAAGATCAATAGCAGACCGCAACTCCGCCCAGACCTTCTCTATCACGATCTAAAAGCGGTGGATGCAGTGCTAGTGATCAAAAAAGAACTGGAGCAGGAAGGCGCAGTTATCAAGCAAATATTAAACGAGTCCGCACAATACTCGGTCAACAAAATCGGCGTACAAAATGATCGTCGTTCTAATACTCCTTCCTACATGGACGCAATCATCGAAATAGAGAAAATCGATCCCCTAACTGGAGAAAAATCGCTTGAACGAATTGCGGTGGAATATGGAAATTATTCTTTAGAAAGAATGAGCAGCAAAATTAATAGCGCCGTTTTTGATAAGGCCTACGTCTTCGCAGACGCGAATTATACCAAGAGGTATGCAGAGAAAATTAACACTAACAAAAATGTAACATTCCGATCTATTTAATTGTTGGCCGCTGATATAGGAGCAAGTATAATGAGCAAAGAAGAACGCATCACCATCTTATTTAATCGAGAGAATCAACAGGAGGAAACTATCCTCAAAGAATTACAAGAGTCTCTGAAAACTATCAATGCCGTCCCCTACGGCAGAACGTTTACCCCCGGTGAACTACTCAAGTTTTGCTTTAAAAGACCATCGCAAAAAGAGATGCTCTCTATGCAAAAGGCCCGCATGTCTAACGAGCAAAAAATTGATCGTTGGGTAGTTGCCTACAACAAATTGCACGCTCAGAATATTTCAAAATATGATTTTATCGTTAATATCCTCCCCTCAATCGGCGCAAAAAAATTAAAAGTTTTAGACAAATGGACCAATGAGGAGGAAGGAGAAAAACAGTGAAATCCTATAGCTACCTCGATAAAATTAGGCTCTCGTGCCTTACCAGTAAGGGGTATTTTTTAACCTCACAAGTGACTCATTCTCACTTGGAATCCAACGCGTTTTACATTTTTAAAACTAGAAACACCAACTATTTTCAAGAAATATTTCGCAACCATCGAACGATAATTTACAGGGCGCAACCAGCATTCTATGCACGTTTTGGTATAAGTAATTTCAATCAAGACCACGATTCCAATAGTTATAACCGCGAGATAAATAAGGTTGGCGTACTCCAAAATCTAGCATGGTTTTCCTTCTGTTTAGACAGAAATTTAACTACACCCGTTCCTGAAATATGCATAGAAATCAACGGAGAAACTCTCTTCCTGGATGATTTCAGCGATGCCATTTTAGAAGTAACCAAACTTAAAATCATTACTCTTCCGTTTAGAGAATATACAATTTTAAATGCAGGGAGTTTTCCCCTGGTTGGTCTTAGTTTGCACAATAAGTGGTCGTTGCAATGCTTAGATGAATTCTTTTTTGGGCCAAAGAACCGTGTAAATACTCGTGTGAGGCCAGAAAAATTATCTTCCGAAAAACCAAATACTAGCTCGGTTAAAAACGATTTACCGCCAATTACGGATGAATATTTTTGGCCTTCCGATGATAAAAAATGCCACCAGGATGTGCGTCAATATAGCGGATTACCGATGCCCATCAGTGGTCAACAGAAGATGTTCTTGGATCAAATGTTTATCAAAAATAGCAAGGGACTTCCCTCTAATTACTGCTGGGGAGTCTATAAAAATTAACTTTAATTACTTCCTAAGGAGTGGAGATTTTATGCTTAATCCTAAATTTAAAATGATCATTTTGACTATCCTCAAGCTATCAGTTTTGGCCACTTTCTGTTCGTGTGCCAGCAGCAAATTTGCAGCTGTTCAATATAACGTACCCCCTGAACTGGCCTTGACCAAATACAAAACTATCTCAGTAGAACCACTCGTTGGCGATGTTAACGATGAGTTTGCAAATGCCCTGGTGCAAGAGTTGATGCAGGCCGATTCAGAAAAAAAATTTCAAATATTATACCGAAATAATATTGCCCCAATAGTTAGAGAGGAGGTACTTTCACCAACAGCAAAAACCAAATCTAAACTGAAAACCGCCGACCTTTTAGTGGTTGGAAGCGTCGCAAGTGACGTCAATTTCATTCCTGCCGATCCCCGGTTTAGTAGTAGTGGCGACAAAAAATATGGCGTATCAACAGCAAACATAAAGTTCGTTGACGGCCATACTAGCGAGATTATTTTCAGCAAAGAATTTAGTGAGCGATCTTCATATTATGGCAGCATATATGAAAGAAGTATCTTAACTCCAACCACCCCCCGAACCATGATTTCTGAATCCCAACGTGTAGTGATTAGAAAAATTTTAGCGGTACTTTTTCCTTCAAAAAGAGTGGCGGTGTTCGCTCTTTATAGCAATAATTCTGTTCCCGAAATAGACCTGGGTCACGAGTTTTTTGATCAAGATAAATTCAACGAGGCCCTCCAGAAATATCAACAGGCCATAAAGAATCCCTCCATTTCAAGCGATGACAAGGGTAATGTGTTGATGGCCATGGCGTTCTTAAAATTGAACGGCACACCGGACTTCAACGAGGCAATTCGTCTGGCCAGAGAGGCACAAAAGCATAGTTCAAATTCCAAATTTGAAGGCCAAATTTCAAAAATTATTGCCGTAAAAGAGAACCCTTCCAATCCTCCAAATGCTACTTTTTAATATTCTTTTTCTTTCATTTTTGTTCGAATTCCAACTCTAATCCGAGACCATTTTTAAATTTGTATGCGTAAATGTAGGTATATTTGTAGGTATAAATGTATGCGTATATGTAGGCGTATTTGTATGTATAAATGTAGGTGTATTTGTGGATCACATCTACCCTCTATAATGCGGATGCATTTTCAGGGGGTAGATGTGTGTTTTTACTTTCCTCTAACGGCCCGTAACTATTAACATTTCTGCTACACCAATGTGCCATTGCTTTCAATGAGGTTATCACTGATTAGTAATACAATTTCTTGGAAAAATTATATCTTTCTTGGTACTTTTTAAAAATGAACACGGTTATACCTGAAAAATCCACTAACGACCTCGATTATAGAACCTTTCTCAGCAAGATTGCTGAGTTTGGGAAAGGGGTTCTTACGATCACCATGCTAGCGAGCGACAGCGAACGGCACAAACTAAAAATGTTCATCTATCGCAATCCAAATCTATTTGCTGAGGTCAAAGGAACCCACGGTGATATAAAAACTATCGTGCTCACAAGTGAGGGGATCACAAAGTTTGCAAAAGGCCTCCCAT
>JADGBS010000390.1 GCA_015231325.1 Oligoflexia bacterium
CCGCGGTGGCCTCTGCTTCACTCAATATGCCATTTCTAAATGGTTCTGGATTTACCGCTCAAACTTATCAATACCAAAGAACCATAACCTTCGGTGATATGACCGTGCAAATTGCTTGGTCACACGTTGGATATGATTGGAAGCTGATCATGAAAATGACTTCCGAAAACGAAAACACCCATATGGTTTCCTCCTATAATGAGAGTACAGGTGCTTTATATCTTGAACGTGCTGGCAGATCTAGCGACAACACCCACCATGTTAGAATACGAGTCGATGGCAACACAATTACCAAAACCTTTACAGTGAAATACTTAAAGAGAAGCATCGATCGCAACTCCAATAGTTATAGTAGTGCTGTGGCGATGGATCTGACAGGTTCATCAAATGACAGCAGCACCACTGCCCATTATATTGGAAGAATTCGGTATCTAACTGGAAGTGATGCCCTTATCACCGGGGCAAATGTCGCGTATTTATGTTCCAAGGCACAATCTCTAGATACCGATTATGCCTCTTGGTATACCGCTGCTAGGGCGGCGGCCGACCCTGCTGATTACGCTGCAAGTCTCAATGAACACAATGGTGCTTTTACCAGCATAGCAGGACTTCAATACATCATTCATAGCGCTCCTCTTGATTTGGCATCTGATTTTGGAACCAATACTACTTGTACTGATACTGATGTGGCGGCCATTAATGCTGTTACTGGATTTGGGGATACCGATCTACCAATAGACGGCCATACTGCAGAGGGATCAGCAAATTGGACCGGCACACTTTTCTAAGTTAATAGGTGTAGGTACAAGAATTGTTACATTTAGAGCAGGTTGAAATTTATTCCTCCGCGACGATTCTGAGGATTAATTTTATTGAGTATAGAATAGCGAGAACTCCGGCGTTCCAATCCGGAAGGATAGCAGTGCTGTTGTAGTAGTCTGACCAAGACGCTATATCTACTATTGCTGACTGTTCCATTTGTTAAAACTTGATCACTAAATAATTCGTTGTTATCTTCTAATAGATTTATTGCTAAATGATAGCGTTGCGCGGCCGCAACACGTAATTCATGAGTATGTAGTGGTATAGAGAGTGATGGCGCGAATATTATGCGTTCATCAACAGGAAGCAAGTCAGTGATCCCCAATGCTGATGCCATTTGGTTACGACGAGCTAATAACTTATATACCATAGCTTGTTGCTGAAAGTCTGGCCAAAGAGTTTCAGCAACAATTTGTTCGATGTCGTTGCGCGTGATTTTGACTATGCGCTTACCCATCCACAGCAAGTCAGCGTAAGTGGCATTAAACCATGCCCCAGGTGCTTGTAAGACGAAGTAATTGAAGTGCAGATTATTTGCACGATCTATAAAAAGATATTTGTCGCCAATAGGTAAACGGTTGGGATTAGCAGAACCAAAATGGCCGCCCAGCGATTTACCCATGTCGTGTTCTGTTTCGATGTAAGTCCATTTATTCTTTTCTCCAGGAAAATTTTTCAGGAGTAAAGATTTATTATTGGCACTACGGACATCATTATTGTTAATCCAGCTATTAAAAAGTAATAATGAGCGAAATACTCGATCATTATCTGCATCAAAGCTACTATAGGTTACTGGTCCTCCGCGTTCAACAACGCGGGGATTGATTTCTACCATTGCTTCTTTGAAAGTAACATAATGGCGTCCAATTAAACTCTTAATAGGAATTAATAATTGAGCTTCTGGAGAAAGATCGGCCAGAATCTGCTCGGCATTATTTGGGGTGATAACTCCGGTCTGGGAAATGTATGGGGATAAATCAAAACGACTTCCTTTAGATTTGCTAAAGTAGAGCTGATTTACCAATTCCTCAGCAGTTTTTGGACCATCAGAATCATCATTATCGTTGGGATCACTAAGGATCAGGGTTAGACCGGCGGCGCCCTTCGACCCTAAATCTGTTGGTGTCATCGTCATGTAGGTAATATCAGTGAATTTGCCGCCAATTTTGCTGTAGAGACGATTAGCGATGACTTCCGCTTGCATCTCGTCTAGCCATTTTATTTTCCAGGAAACGTTGAAGGCATCTTTTGTTTTAATTTTAGGGGAAGTACCACTATCTTTGATGCTTTTAAAAAATAGGATTTTGTGCGCTTGATGAAGATCATATTGGAATTGCGGAAAATGTTCTTTTAAATGAAATTTTTCTTCGAGATCCTTGGTTATTGTTTTATTAAGGTATTTTTCGTTTCGTTCCCAGATATCTAAATCGGGGTTTTGTTGCATGAAAGCATCAGAATATAATGCTGGATGATCATCAGGGATATCTATGTTAGCAATTTCCAGCGGAGAAAGGAGTCCGATCTCTTCATTGTTTTTTGAAGCTTTTAAAAATTTTGATTCTTCGGCACCTTGCTCGCTGCCAATGGGAGAGTGCTGGTCGGTCAAAGGCAAAACGAAAAGATTGGCGCGTTCTTTGAAACGCATAACTGAGCCCACGGTTTTTTTTATGGCCTCACCATTAAAAGCGTTCTCTTTATTGTTATCCTGACGTTGATCTTCGTAATCTTGAGCGAAAACCGAGTAAATCATTTTTTTTGCGAGCTGAAAGTAATAGAGGGCCTGCGGGGGTGCCTCTTTTTGATGTTCTTGCAAAGTTTGTAGCGCTGTTTTAAAAAACTTAATCTTAGTTTTGCTCCAATCTTTATTAGAGGTATCAATTTGTGTCTTTTGTTCCGCTTGTTCCTTGTTTTCCTCGTTGCTAATCAATTCTTCAATTACGGAGATTAGACGCTGATAAGCGACAGAAGAATATTCAGGAGTTACACCTCGAGGAGCGAGTATTTCCTCCGCAAATTGAGGATAGGTATCGTCATGGGTCCGCGCCAATTTTTTCAGAGGGTGGCCTGCAA
>JADGBS010000391.1 GCA_015231325.1 Oligoflexia bacterium
ACGGACGATCAAAATCAAATTAATTGTGATGAGCACATCTCCCCGTTAATCTCCCTTAGAGGTATTTCAAGAATATTTAAAAGCAGTGCTACAGACAGTTCCGCAGATATAGAGATTCTTAAAAATGTGGATTTTGACATTTACAAGGGTGAAACAATAGCTGTTGTTGGTGCTTCTGGAACAGGAAAATCAACACTTTTGCATATTGTAGGAACTCTTGACCGCCCAAATCAAGGCTCTCTTTTGTTTAAAAACAAAAATCTATTTGAGTTGGGACAAGAGGGGCTTGCACGTTTTAGAAACCAGAAAATCGGATTTGTATTTCAGTTTCACCATCTGCTTCAGGGATTTTCTGCTGTTGAAAATGTTATGATTCCTGGGTTGATTAGCCATTTATCCAGAAAACAAATTACGATTGATGCCGAGTCAATTTTAGAAAGAGTTGGTTTAAAGCACCGTATTCACCATCGTGCAGAAGACCTTTCAGGTGGTGAACAGCAAAGAGTTGCACTTGCAAGGGCGTTGGTTATGAAACCAGATATTTTGCTTGCTGATGAGCCGACTGGTAATCTTGATAAACTAAACAGCGTTCAAGTTCATAACCTTTTGGTTGAGCTTAATAAAGAGCTTGGAATGACTTTAATGGTTGTAACACATAACAACGAACTTGCCTCATTGATGAATAAAAGGGTTACTATTCAAGATTGTAAGATAGTTGATGATGCGAAATAATTTGGTTATTCTACATCTTGAAAACAACCGAATGGAAAATTGATGAATAAAAGAGAAATAGGCTCTATGACAGCAAAAGGAGGATTTATAAATGAATCTGATATTTGCAAAAAATTTCTAAACTACAAAAATGATAATGAAGCTCAAGTTTGGTTGGAAATTATGGGATATATTCCACAAAAAATACAAAGAATATTTGCTATTCAAATTCCTGTAAGAATAAATATTCAAAAAGCAATTGAGCTTGGCATTTCACAAGATAAATATGAAGAAACAATCAAATATAAAAAAGCAGATATACAAGTCAGGGTAGAGATTATTATTGACAATGTTTTACACATTGAAAATATTTCTTTGAAAAAAGCAAATAGATCAGCGGGCTTTAATCAGGTTGATAAACGACCTGTTAAAACATATCAGGATATATGGAACTTTGATGATAATACTGCAAAATGGTTAAGACTATTTACAGGCGACATTCTGCCAAATAATGTTTTATCTATTGCAGAATTAAGTAAAATTAAGGACAACAGAAGACTTTTTCTTAATGAAATTCCTCAAAAAGCACGAGATAACATAATTTTCTTTTTTTCAAAAAATAAGCTTTTGGTGGTTACTGATATATTAAGAGGTAGAGGCGGACTAAGTGCCGAATGGTTTTTAGTTACTCAAAAAGAAACTGATAATTCATTGAGTTGGATTCTAAAGGATATAAACACTGTTTGTAATTTTTATGCACAAGGCGATGTTGTTGTCTCTCCAAGAGGTAGTCTTAAAATAGGAAGATTAACAATGCAAAGAAAAGGGGGGACTCCTGACCCAACAAGCCTTCAGTTTAAAATAAACCCGTTGGAGCTATTTAGTGAATAATAATTTTAACAAAGTGAAATATATTGATTTGTTTGCTGGTATAGGCGGTTTTCATCAAGCAATGAAGGGTTTTGATGCAGAATGCGTTTTTGCTTCAGAATGGGATAAATCAGCAGCAGAAACTTATTATTCAAACTATAAAATAACTCCCAAAGGAGATATTACTAAGATTAAAGAAAAAGAGATTCCCAATCATGATATGCTTTGTGCTGGTTTTCCGTGTCAGTCATTTTCCATTTCAGGTAAGCAAAGGGGGTTTGAAGATACAAGAGGAACACTTTTTTTTGATGTCGCTCGTATTGTAAAGCATCATAAACCTAAAGTTGTGCTTCTTGAAAATGTTAGTAATTTTGAGAAGCATGATAATGGAAAAACTCTTGAAACAGTAATTTGGGCTTTAAAAGAAATAGGTTATGTAGTTTTTTATAAAGTTTTAAATGCAAGTGATTATGGGTTACCTCAAAATAGAGAACGGATATTTATTGTTTGCCTCAGAAATGATTTAAAAATAGATAATTTTGAATTCCCAAAACCTTATGAAACAAAAACAAGTTTATTCGATATTCTTGAAAAGAAACCATTAAAAGCAAAAATAATAAATAGAACCGATATCGTATTTACAAAATCATTTGAACCTCAAATGAACCTGTTTGGTCGAATTGAACTTCCAAACAAACCGATTCAAATCGGTTATGTTAACAAAGGTGGACAAGGAGAGCGTATTTATAGCCCATTTGGTCATGCAATAACACTATCTGCTTATGGTGGTGGAGTTGGTGCAAAAACTGGACTATATTTAATTGATGGAGTGATCAGAAAATTAAGCCCTCGTGAATGTGCAAGATTACAAGGATTTCCAGATAGTTTTAAAATAGATTCATCACTTACACAATCATACAAACAATTTGGTAATAGTGTTGCTGTTAATGTTGTGAAAGCGATAATAAAAGAAATACATAATACCAATTGCTTTTTAGAAAAAAAAACAGATAAGAAATTTTCCAATATGGCTATGATTTCTGCTCCGCTCCAAGCAGCTATCTAACCAATCAATGAAAGTTGTCAACGACCATGAATCAGCAAAATAGAGTTGGTCATCCAGCTGTTTCAGAATCGAATAAAAGGTTAATAATAGATGAATTTGATCGGAATTATAAAAACTAAAACCGTATGACTTTATTTTAATATGTTTTTTAACATGGTGGACTAATTAAATGAGTAAAACAGATAAAAAGCAATTAACGATCGTGTTCAATATAATCATTGTGTTTGTATTTTTGACT
>JADGBS010000392.1 GCA_015231325.1 Oligoflexia bacterium
AAAAAGTTGCAAATCATCAACTAGCTGTTTGCTTTCCCGCTGAACCAAAACATACTTTATCGGCAAAAAAGTTTCGGCATCAATAAAGCTTTCTACATAATCATCTAGTTTATAAAAGCTCTCATAAAATTTTGCCGACATCGCACGTGCGTAAAAATGGTACGCTTGCCTTTGTCCAACCAACGCCTTCTTCATCGTCTGTAGATATACGTTACCGCAAACAATTCCCAAATATTTTAAGGCCAATTCAATTCTTTCACCTTCATATATTTTTGGAATAAATCGCTTCCACACGGAAGTAGATTTAGTATCATATTCTTTATAAAGATTTGGATACTCATGATCTTCTGGATATTGAAAAATGGGTGGAGATTCTCGCTTTGTCACGGTGGGAACTTCTGTGGGAGTTACTGCAGAAATGGGAACGGTGTCCGATATTTTTCTTTTTCCACTAAGACCAACCCTTTGCACCGTATTTTGAACAAGTTTAGGAGAACCCAAAAGGCGACTGTCTCCGGATGGTATTCGCCCCCCCATTGGACTTTCCTTCTTTTTTTCCTTTTTATTCTCTTTCGCATTCCCTTTCGCTACTGCCTGTTCATCCGTCGATTGTTCTTGAATATTTTGGAATTTAGAGATATCCACTCGTTTATTGGTAGCAAATTTTTCTAGCAAATCATCTTCTGAAGAGTGGGGTAAAAAAAAAGTATCGCTCGTAACTACTGAAAATTTATGCAATTTGTTCTTATAGATATTCGGACTGCAACTACTGATTTGCCACAACGCCAGCGATATTAGAATTGGAAATAGGAGCAGGAGATAAATTTTCTTCATTTTGTCTCATTTTATTAAATATTGAGTTACGGAGTACCTCCCTAAACTCATTCTCTCCTGTTATAAAATTTATCTCAATCCCTAAAAAAAGTATCCGTTGGTCTACTATCAATTTATTAATCTTAACAATGTCCTTTTCTGTTACAATAACGAAAGCGTCCATTTGCCTAGCATACTCGATTAACTGAGAAAAATTCTGTCGTCCACTTTTTGCACTACCTATGCGTTTAAAAATCTTACCCGAAAAATCGTAATGGTCGGCAAACCTAATCTTGTCAAGAAGCTCTATGCCCAGAAGTTCTAACATCTTGAAAAAAGAGGTTGATGAAGCGGAAGCGGTAGCGGCCATGGCAATTGCGCGCAGTGCTTTTTTTTCACGCTTCATTGTAGATAACGTTTCTACTCCATAAACCTGCTCATAAAACTGATTATATAGTCCTTGAGGGGAATATTTGACTTCCGCAATAGGGGTCGTTGGTGACATATAAGTTGATATGAATTTCTTTTGTCGGTCTAATTCTGACCTTTCTAATAAATCTGCACGGGTAAAAATTACCATCTGAGCATACTTTAAGGCCGATAACCCTTCACGCAAATAACCTCTAGGAAAAATTCGATACTTAGAAATTGGTAATAATGCATCGATCACTACAATATTGAGATCATTCGCAATTTTTAAATGCTGGAAGGCATCGTCAAGCAAACCGATCCATCGCGTCGCGTACTCGCGAGGCGCATGTATGCGCGGCGCATATATGCGCGCACACCGACCTCTCAAAAATTGGTGCAAATTAGCAACACGATTTTTTCCTAAAACCAAAACATCTCCCGGCAAAATTTGCCGAGCAATCATTGCCGGCTCATCTCCAACCAGCGCAGGATCTGGCAACAAAACAAAATCAGCAGGGCCGCTCGGCGACCATATTCCCCCTTTTTTTTCCATTCCTCCTTTGTATCCTCGAGAAATAATCAGTAGGGGGATGCTCGAAAATTCGCGCTCGCCTTTCAAATATTTTATCAACCAAATAATCAGCGGCGTCTTACCTGAACCGCCCAGGGCAATATTTCCTACTGAGATCAATGGTAAGGGAAATTGCGTCGCACGAAAATGACAAAGATGATAACGATAAAAAAAACGCCGCAAACGATAAATTTGTTCCAAAAGTAAGCTTACTGGCAAACTTATTGGCAATAAGATGAGTGACAACAATGCGTTCATGAAGTATAACTTCCAATAATAGTATCGACAAAATAGTCATGGATTGAAAAATCTTCGCCCTGCAAACACTGTTTGATACCCCGCAACGACTCGACCACTTTAACATAGCTATTTGTGTCTACCAACCAACCCGCTAACACCTTTTGAATGGCCGCCGGAGTTGCCTTCTCTTGTAATAACTCTGGAAAGACCATTTGTCCCAAAACAATATTCGCTAAAGAGACCGGTCCATAATAGCGAACCCAGGTATTATAAACCAGCGCGCTAAACCAAGAGATCTTATATGCAACTACAGTCGGTAGTCCTAGCAGAGCGGTCGCAAGGGTTACGGTACCACTGGCGGCCAAAGCAACATCCGCCTCTAGCATTGCAGATAACAAATCCTCAGACCAATAACACTTACACGTGCAATTACTCTCAATGGGAAATTTTTCATAAACAATCGGGGCAACCGAAGGGGATTTTACCAGCAACAGCTCAATCTGCCATTCTGGATAAGTATGTCGCAAAATATCTACGGCCGCTAAAAAAAGTCCCAGTAAATTTTGTACCTCGTGATTTCTACTACCTGGCAATAAAAGAATTTTTACAACTCGCTTTTCTGCAGGCGCCCTTCTCGTAGAAGCATTTTCTAAGGCAAAACTTATTCTTTGATCAAAACAACGTTCATATTTTTCATTCCATCCCTTCGCTGTCGCTTCAGCAGCAATTTTCAACAATAACGGATGAGGTACTGCACGCACCCGCTCCACTCCCCGTGCATTAAACCAAGATTTTTCAAATGGCAAAATCGTAAAGAGGGTATGCACCACCTTCGCTAAAATCTTTGCCC
>JADGBS010000393.1:0-2460 GCA_015231325.1 Oligoflexia bacterium
GCCACCTTTTTTACTTAGTTCAATACTTTTATGTATAAATGCTATATATAAATCATTATTTCGTTTAAATGTTGGGTAACTTATTTCTAAATATTTTTTTATGTCTAATTCAAAAATAATTCCATACGGTGGATTCCCAATCACCACATCAAACCCGCCGTTTTCCATAACTTTAGAAAACTCTTTTCCCCAGTTAAACGCCTTATCTCCTGCAATTTCAGGATCATCTATCAATGAGTTTCCGCATCTGATATTACTGCTTAAATCTGAAAGTTTACGATCTTTATGTGCTGTGCGAAGCCAGAGCGACAGCTTTGTAATTTCAATACTCTCTTCATTAATATCAACGCCGTAAAGATTATTTTCTAAAACAGCTTTCTCAACATTAAACATTGAGACCTGACCCTTGTTTAAATCTGTCTGAATCTCAATGATAAAATTATGCTCTTTAATAAGAAAACTTAACGCTTGATTTAAAAAAGCACCGCTGCCGCACGCTGGATCAAGAATTTTCAAAGTGAGCAGCCAATCCTTGTAATCTTCAAGTTTTTGATAAAGAATATTGCCTTTTTTAGACAACTCCCCTTTTTTTGTATGAAGACTCTCATCAACCTCAATTTCACTAATATCTAACTCCTTGCGTTTCTCATCGCAAAGTTTGCCTATGGTGTTCTCTACAATATACTGTGTAATGTATTGAGGAGTGTAAAAAATGCCATCTTTTTTACGCTTGCTTTTGGTTTTATCAACGTCTATCCCTTTTATCTTTGCCGTTGTCTCCTCTATTTCTGACAAAGAGTGTTCAAAGATATGCCCCAAGATATTTACATCAACTTCAGTATCAAAATCATAAGCTGACAGCTTTTGCAGGTCATCAATTAAAATATCATCATCAATTTTTAACTCATACAAAACCTCATCAGGATAGAACAGCCCGCCGTTATATGCAGGAATATCATCTATTGCTCTTTGTCCTTTGCGTCCTGTATTCATATAACCAAAATACTGCTTGTAAATTTCATACAACGGCTTGTAAGCATCTTCTTCTTTTAATGTATTAAACCTTTCAATAATGCGGCTAATGGAGTTTGGCGGCAGCAAGCCCTTGTCTTCTGCAAAAAGAATAAACAAAAATCGGTCAATTAATTTCTGTGATTTACTGAACAGGGTGAGTTTATCAACTGCTGGGTTGTTTATGGTTAAATTCTCAAAGAGTTTTTTTCTGAAAACAGAATAGTCTGCATAGAGCTTCTTTGACACACTCTCTTCATGGAATATAGACTCTTTTTTTAGTTTTTCTGGTATGTCATTTAAAATGCTCTCTTTGGATAGAATCAAAAACAGAAGATCAAACTCTTCTCTTGCATCTTTTGCAGCTTCTTTTGTGATGCCTTGTTTTGTAATGCGGAAAAGATCAAACTCTTCGTATTCATTTGCATAATCAAGATAAAAACGCAGTTTCTGAAAATTTGAGGTGATGACGTATTTGCACTCAGGCTGGTTATTTTTGTAGTTGAAAGCCTGTTCCGTAATGATTTTCAAATCTTTTGTTTTAGTTGATTTAAGCTCTATAACTGCTTTTGCTGTATTGTTTTTTAAAATAGCACCATCAGCTTTTTTGCTGTCAGACTGATTTTTAAATTCCCGCACTAAATTAAAATTATCATCAGGTTTAAGAGTGTATCCTAAAACATCGACAAATATATCTCTTAAAAAACCATCTTGATACTCTTCTTCTTTGAGTTTTTTGATTAGCTCAATTTTTTCAGACGAATAATTTTTTTTAAATATTTGATAGGCGTTTTCAAGTTGATCTTTATCTATGCCTGCCAAGTAAGTCTTTATTACTGATTTTTGAAAAATTGACATAGTTTAGAACCTAAGAGTTTTTTGTAACTATAGTTGGGATTCCCTGAAAAACAGTGGGGAGCATTCGGAAGGGGTGTTTCAGTACAGTAGAGCTTCAGACAAACAATGTTTCAGCGGAGGTGAGTGGCAGCACCAGCACCGCCTCCGCTGAAATTAACATTATTATTTATCCTATAAACGCATCTTCTGGCATCTCCATAATAGAGGGGATACCAGCAGTTAAAGCGTCCATTTTTCCTAAAGTTGAAGGCAGCATGTAGCTGATAAAATACTCGGCAGTTTTTACCTGACCTACATAGAACGCCTCATCTTTTTTCTTTGCAGTTGCAATTTTTGGAGCTGCAACAACTGCTCTCCAAAGTTCAAACCACGCCATGCAGACATCACCTGTAACATCAAGGAACGGATGAGCTGTTGCAAACGCATCAAGCACTTTTGGAGACATAGCTGTCATACCCATGTGCATAGCAACTTCACCTAAACGGTTTACAGCTTTTTCAACCTTTTCTGCCATAGCTTTAGTCATTTCAATCTCTTTTGCAGCAGCAATGGTTTTGTTCATCTCACCAAGGAAATCCATGAAATGTTTGC
>JADGBS010000393.1:2497-2875 GCA_015231325.1 Oligoflexia bacterium
TCCGTTTGTTCCTTCATAGATACTTGTGATTTTGCAATCTCTAAGGAGTCTCTCTTGTGGGTAGTCTTGAATAAAACCATATCCTCCATAAACCTGAACACCTTGTACACAAACTTCAAATGAACGATCTGTGCAATATGCCTTTAATACAGGGATTAGAAGCTCAATCAAACCATCATATTTTGCCTTCTCTTTCTCTTCCTCAGCAGTTTTTGCTTTGTCAAACAGATAACCAACATAATAAATCAATGCTCTCATACCATCTACATAAGATTTCATGTAGAGAAGCTGGCGTTTAACATCAGGATGCTTAATGATAGTAACAGTCTTTGGATTTGCGTCAAACATTGTCATCAAATCTATTCCCTGCACCCTCTG
>JADGBS010000394.1 GCA_015231325.1 Oligoflexia bacterium
TGCTGAGGTGGGTACTCCGGCAGTGTCTCTATATTGTCCACCAGCTTCAATATGAACACCCTCAGCGCCACTTTGAATTTGCGATACTAGGGCCCTATTTCCCTCCGTCATTCTTCCTTCTCTGACTACATTTTCCGATGCTGATACTTGAACTTCGGCGGCACTACATATTTTACTTCCTGCAGCTAATGTACAATTACCAGCAGTAGCGACAAGATTTACTCCTCCTCTATGGTTGACTAGGTGACAACTACTATTTTCAAAACACACATTGTCAGTTGGTTTTTGAATTTCTGGAGCTGAAGTTCTTTCTAGATAGAACTCACGAGGAGGAATTTGGAAAAGTTGGTCTACGTCTACATCTACGGGCCGTATTTTAAGTGCAGTTGTTTCTGTAATCTGTTGATCTGGTACAATAATATTTTCATCGACCGTATTAGCATATAAATCACTAGCATGAGCAGGGCCAATTTGTTCATCTAGAATGTCATTAAATTGAGGCACTTTGTATGTGATGTGATAATACTGGGAATAATCATGTCGCTGTCCATTTCTGTATAAGAATATGCCAGCACCTGGAATGGTCGCTCTAGAAACTTCTTGTTTGTACACGGTGAATTGTAATCCATTTATGTCTTCATTGGTATTTCCATCAGAGTCAACCAAACGGGGAATTAAGTGAATATAGTTATTTGTCGCATTTTCAACCCGGACATGAATGGCACAAGTAGACTCATTACTAGTTTGAAACATTATCCCCTTTAATGCCACTAGATCTCTCCGCCAGCTATCATAGTCGAGATTTTGCTGGTTCTCAGTAGTCATAGAAGACGCTACCATTTGTAGACAGCGGGCCTGTATTTGGTTTTTTTGATCTTGAATAGCTGGCGACGTTAGAAAAAGTGCCCAACTATTCTTCGAATCAAAAATTAAAATTAGAAGCAGCAAAATGATTAACTGATTTTTATTCTTAGAAATAAATTCAATCTTTTTTTTACAATTCATAGCTAATAATATCCCATTTAAAAAATGTTAAAAAATATCAACTACACATCTTGGATGTACAAAACAGGTCTTCTTAGATATTTTCTTGATGTCTCTTTTTTTTTGTATCTACAAAAAGAAAACTATTTTAGTTTTTTAAACATACCATGTTATGCTTTTTGGAAAAAGTAAAAACAATCGGCCTTTTGGATTGGTCTTCGCACCGACCATTGCATTGGTCTTCGCGTCTTTCGTGTCGATTTAGTATTAACTTAAACGTAGTAATAAAACTTATTGAGAGTAAAGATTAAAATGAGAACATTTTTGAGAACATTCTGTTTGAGAACATTCTGTTTTATGATGCCCATATTAGTGTCTTTATTTTGCTATCAATCAGCATTTGCGTATCATGATATTAACGCCAATGAATTAACAAATCTTTGCACCAATTCGCTTCTAATTGAAAAAGTGGTGGCATTAGAAGATAAGGATGGAGAGAGTAACACGCCTCTCGTTCTGGCACCGGGTCAGCAAAGACCAACTTATGCCTACGTAAAATGCAGCAATGTTAGCAGCGGCCAGGCCAGCACTGCTGGCAGCGCTGCTGGCGCTATAGAGGGTGACCATAAAGTCATTTTCATACAAGGGGTGAGCGGACAACCTTTAAATATAAAAGGCGAATTCGATTATTCAATAAATATTACTGCCGATTCAGTAACCATAGGCGAAGCGCTTTTTAAAAAAGGGGTAAAACTCAAATCCAATTCCTTAATCATAGAAAGGGCCACTACCTTTTGGGATGATTCTGTTATTATAACCGAGACAGCACTCAAAGTTAATAACGCTGTCGTAATTGACGCAAAAAAACAACTTCTTCTGTCCGTCGTAAACGGTAAATTCGAAAATGCGGGGACCGTAACGGCCGACACCCTTGGTGTAAAATCAAAAAAAATAATCGGCCACCTAAATTCAATCTTAAGTGCCAGTAAAAAAATTACAATCTCTGGTTTTGATGACTTTTTAAATCACAGCTCTACGATGGCAAGTGGTGGAGATATCATCATTTCTGGAGGTAGTGGTGAAGGTCTTTTTTCCGGACTTATAAGAAATATTGGTAAACCTAAAATATTTGCCAACGGTGTTTATAGTTTACAGTGTGATTACATAAACGACACAGCTGAAACTTATGCACGTATCGGTGCCATTTTAAACTCTAATAATGAAATCAATTTTTCTTCATCTGCTAGTTTAACAACAGACATGCTTGTTGTGAAATCTCCACGGTTTG
The DNA here is from genome assembly GCA_015231325.1 of Oligoflexia bacterium. Classification (GTDB taxonomy): domain Bacteria; phylum Bdellovibrionota; class Bacteriovoracia; order Bacteriovoracales; family Bacteriovoracaceae; genus JADGAN01. The sequence continues at coordinate 2,273 of JADGBS010000394.1, forward strand.
TAATGGATAGAAATTGTCAGCTTATGGCATATGACTTGGCGAACATAGTCGTCAGTGACAATAGGAATATGGGGATCTATGACTTAGCAGATATCAAAGGAAGAATTTTGGTTAACCAAAATTCACCAGCACATTTTGATTCTATTTTAAGAGCAAAACCCTGGATACCCTCTTCTTATATTAGTCAATCTGTTGCCAGTCCACTTACGGCCAGGTTCAGTAGATATCCAATGGGTTTTCGACTTTCTGCGAAGACAAACATTAGTGCTAGATCTTCCCTTTTCCAATCTGACTCAGGTATATACATTCAAGGTAAAAAAAGTGTCACATTAGATGGATTAATTATCAATTCACCCAGAGAAATTCGAACTTCTGTTTTGTCTATCGATGCAGATTCGGCCGTCGTAAAAGGAGAATTAAACTCTAGTAACGGTATTCTGATTGCTACAAAACACGAATTAGATGTGCTGGCCGACCTCCATAGTGAAGCAGATATCAAATTATCAGGTAGTGATATCGTTATTGGTGGTGCCCTCAATGCAGACAGTTTAATCAGTGCCGCGGCCAGCGCTTCATTAACTGCTCTCGCGGACTCAT
>JADGBS010000395.1 GCA_015231325.1 Oligoflexia bacterium
CACTATCCTTAGTTTTCCTAAAGTGGTAGCAGTGATAGCAATTTATACCTTGGCAATTGCGGATCCACTATCGGCGATCATTGGGATTATTTATGGTAAACACGAAATTGCTGAAAGGAAGACGCTCGAGGGGTCAACTGCTTTTTTTGTTTCTACCTTGGCGGTGTGTCTGCTGGTGTTTTTTACTAGCTACAGTGGTTTGATCTGGCCAATCCTCAAGGTATCGTTCTTGGTCGCGTTTTTCGCAGCGTTGGTTGAGATCATTCCTATTCGCATCGATGATAATTTAACCATCCCCTTATCCACTGCTGTTATTACCTGGACCTTTTGTATTTTAGCGGGGATTCCAACTTAAGGAAGGTTTGCCAGAGCGGAAAGAATTTTTTCTTCAATTTGTTTTGATTGTAGAAAGAGATGCATGGCATTTTTAGTATGGTGGGGAACGTTGATCATAATTGCAAACGCTAGGTGTCGTCCGCTTTTGGTGGAAGTATATCCGGAGATAGCGTGTATTAACATCTTTTGGGAAAGACTGCCAGTTTTGGCGCGAATCACATGCATGCGGGTATTGCCTGGAAACCAGCGCTCCAATGTTCCTGGAGCACCTGGCATCGCTAAGCTATGAAGAAATTCCGGATAGATGGATAAGTCTCTATGGGCATATTCCAATAATTGAATTATCTGTCTGGGTGATAGCTGATTGCGGTAGGTTAAACCGCTACCATTAACGATCTGGTAGTTTTTGTTTTTGAATGCGATACTGTCGAGCAAATCACTAATAACCCGCAATCCCTTTCCTGGAGTGCCTGGCGCACCAAAGAGCTCGGCCCCCATAGTTAGCAACAATTGTTCACACATAAAGTTATTACTGAAGCGATTTGCCAAAGCAATAATGTGGGAGAGGTCTTCAGAGTGGTGAGTGTACAGATCTTTCAGCTCCTTCAGGTCTTTTGGGGTAAGGGGCGTGGAGAGCTTCTTTACGGTACCGCTGACAGTTATTTGATTTTTTTCCAAAAGCGATTTGAAAATATGTCCTGTGTATAAGGTTGGGTTGCCGACGGGTCTGTAGAATGTTATGAGTCGATGATCAGTATTTGCGCCCACCGGCAATAATGCTCTTGATCCAACAATTTTAAATTCTTCATTGACATCATTATTTTTTACTTGATGGACAGAAATATCAAATTTTTTTTTGGAACTATTGGTATTAGTGGCCGCAAGTTCCACTGCATCCGTCAATTTGATATAGGGAGTGTCTACAGGATCGAGATGAATAGTGAATGGGTTGGTGGAGATGTGTATTGCTGCTGAATTGAAATTGAAGGAGAGGGCACTGGCCAACGCGTTGTAAGGATGTTCTCCGTTGCTGCGTTCTTCATATTCTGAATAGTCTGACACATCGCGTAAACTTTCAGTTTGGGCAAAGAAAGAGTCGTCAATAATAATATCTCCCTGGACTTTGCGAAGACCTAAAAAATATAGTTGATCGACAATGCGTTGTAATTTTTCACTGACTAATGAAGGATCTCCTTTACCTATAAGATAAAGATCTCCATGGAGTGTGCCCGGAGATGTGTCTGGAAGTGTCTCTGCCCCTCCCATAGTGCCACGGTACTTTACCTCCGTTTTAAATAGATAATTCGTGCCTAACTTTTTTAGAGCAGTGATTGTGGTCACAATTTTTGAAAGAGATGCAGGGATAAAAAGTTGGTCGGGGTTGAGAGAAAAAACTTCCGCGCGACCTGTACTTCCGGCCGAGGATTCCAAATCCACAATATATACCCCAAGGTATTTTTGAACATACGGGTATTGATGGATGATTTTGGACAAAGACAAATTACACGAAGTGGAGGCGGCAAATACTGGGGAGAAATAATTTACAATTATCGTGACGACAATATAAATATAACTACAAATTTTAAATATCATAAGCACGGTCTCCATGAAGCAAACGGCAAAACAGCAAGATAGCAAAACAGCAAAACAGCAAGATAGCAAAACAGCAAGATAGCAGGATGGAATAACAAGAAAATAACAAAATAATTATCTCTTGGCCATGCTATTGCCGCCGCAATAAGTACTTACATTGATTTACTGGCATTAATTTATGGCAAAGGGTGTGTCATGAAATTTGTGAATACTGAATTGCGACAATTGTTGATCAGTTTTGGTACGAATACAACCGTTTGAAATTATTGCGAAAAGATTGCAGATAGCATGGCAAATTAAGGGAAGCTTTCTAAGTATTTATACCTTTTGTGTTATTCTGCGGTCTAGTGGCCTTTACGTTATTTTTGTGACTTTTGGTTTGGATGATCGAGGTGCAGATGAATAGTTTTGATGAAATAAAAGCGGTGCTTTCGGAAACCCAGAGATACATCAAGCTTACTCGGGCATTGCTCTTAAGTCGAGTATTGGTCGGTTTACCAGGTGTGAATCTAGATCAACGTAATAAGATGGGTGAGCAGTTATCAGAGATCAAGAGGGATTTGGGACTCAGTGAAAAAGATTTCGAGCAGGCCTTATCAGAACTAGAGAGCAGACATGCTGCCCCCAATCCGAATAATACAAATACAAATACAAATACAAATACTAATACTAATACTAATACTAATACTAATACTAATACTAGGGCCGTTGCTCTACCGCCACACTCCACTAAAACAGCACATTGTTTAAATCGTCGTTGTAAAAATAAATTTGTAATCAGGTTAGTCTCAAGTGCAGAGGGTACAATGCTTCATCGTTGTGCTATGTGTGGAGGACAAGCGATAGTTCTGCTGGAAGGTGATAAAGACAAAACGGTGAGTGGGGTTGCTGGCCAGTAATTGCATAGAATCTAAATAGAAACTA
>JADGBS010000396.1 GCA_015231325.1 Oligoflexia bacterium
AGTTGGGGTGGTAAGTTTAACATAGAATCTACTGTTGGTGTTGGTACTAGAATGATAATGACAATGCCTAAGGCATCAGCACCAAGTTGGTTTGTTTCTAGTGTCCATTTACGAAGCAACTCTGCTATCGTTGTTCTTGATGATGACCAGGGTATCCATCAGACGTGGGATTCAAGATTTGCAGGAGCAGGACTTGATTTATCGTAAGCTTAAACCAGTTTAAAGTTAATTTGCTAGCGGGTAGCAGGAGAAGAAGGTAGCAGTTTAACTGTTTGAAGGTAGCAGTTTGCTGTGACGTTAAACAGTTATAAAAAATCGGTTTGATGGTTGATCAGTTCGAGGAACCAGAGCAAAGAAAAAACTGCTTAAATGTTGAAATAATTCCACTGAGCAAATTACTCCAAAGATTACAAATTATCCTTAATAATATTATCAAATATCCGGCCCCGCGCGATGCTTTTTTGTTTGTTTAAATTTAAAAATAATCTTATGAATCTAGATTATATTTTAAAATTCGAAAATAATTTTTCAAAATTATCGAAGAAGCAATTGGTTTCAATGCTTGCATTTTTATTGTCCTTGTTTTTGAAATTAAAAAAGGATTGTGAAGAAAAAAAGAATAAGGATATTAATTTAAAGGTTAATCAACCTTATTCGAAAAAGGCCGAATTTGAGAAAGATGGGAAGAAAAAGAAAAAGAGAAAAAAGCAGCGAAAGAAAAATAAAGGGAGCGGAAATAAAAGAAAAGATTCTTTAATCCCTGACAAAACTAATATTATACCTCTAGAAAATTGTCCCATCTGTAATAGAGATTTAAAGGATAGTATTGGGGCCAACACCAAAAGTAGGATTGTTGAAGATATCGCCAGCGAACCTCAAAAGACAGAAGTTAGCGAAGAAATTTGTACAAGTAAATGGTGCCCCAACTGTCAAAGAATGGTTATTTCAAAAACAGAAGCAGCATTACCCGGTTCAGACATAGGCATAAGGACCACTGTATGGGTTGCTTATTTCTGGGTAATATTGGCAGTCACTCTTCCCAATATAACAAAGTATCTAACAAATTTTTTTAAATTAAAAATTTCTTGTGCGGGGATTTCGCGTTTAATGATCAGACTATCCAATATCCTAATCCCTGTTTATGAAGAAATTCTTTATGAAGTTAGAGCTGCTAATGTGGTATATGCAGACGAAACAGGTTGGAGAGTTAGTGGAATACTTCATTGGATATGGGCATTCGCAAACCGTCAAAATGCATTTTATTGGCCAGACCGAAACAGAGGTAGTGCAGTTGTTGAAAAAACTTTAGGAACATTTTTTTGTGGCACTTTAGTCTCCGACGCCTGGTATGCATATTTAAAAATTTATTGCTTTGAAATGAAGCAGACATGCAATAGTCATTTATTTAGAAAAATAAAGGCATTCAAAGATGCGTATCCTCAGTATTATTCGTTGCTAAAATTTTATGTGAAATTTAAAAGGATTATTACTGACGGAGAAAAAATAAAAAACGAAAGGTTAGAACTAGGAGAAGAGAGCTTTAATCATCGACTTCTCTTGCTAAAAAATCGATTGCAAAATTTATTATCATGGCCTAATCCAAATGATATATTGACAAAAATTATAAAAATGATTAAGGCCCAAGAAGATAAGATATTAACATTTGTCCTCTATGATCAAGTGGATTCACACAATAATTTTGCTGAATATATTATTCGAAAATGTATTCTGAAAAGGAAGGTTTCTGGAGGTAGTATGTCTTATGCTGGATTAATGAGCTATTGTGTGTTGATAAGTATAGGTCAAACATGTCATCTGCAAAATTTATCATTTACAGATTTTTTATACAAGGGACTGAAAATGTACATCAAAAGTGGAAGAGTGATGTTGTTATCAGAGTATAAAATGATTAATGAAAATATTAATATTAAAAAGGTAGCATAATTCTTGTAGGGACTTTTAGAGATGAAAAAGAATATTTTCCAATGTGAAAAGTGTGCTGGCGAAAAATACAAGTCAAAATTTGCAAGCGTCCCTGTTAATGTTGCCAACAGGACATTGGTGGTAAACAGGGTTGCAGTAAAAGAGTGCCTGAACTGCCACAATCTTCACCCAACATCTGCGGGGGAGGCAAAAATCAATAGATGTCTTGGATCATTTGCACTTCTACTAAGCGATAACTTTCCAAAATTATAAATTTAAAAGTTGGTCACAATATTGCACTAATCATACAAGAGGTGCAATATGAATAAGAATTTAAAAAATTTTAAAGCATTTCTTTTGGCGAAGACGGCCTATCACGCTTGTTTAGAATTAAAATTATCAAGACATCTTAAAGATCAATTACTAAGAGCAACCTCTAGTGCTGCTTTAAACCTGGCAGAGGGTTCTGCCCGCAGAAATTTTGATGACAAAAGAAAATTCTATAATATTGCTCAAGGATCAATTCGAGAGGCGCAATCGATAATAATTCTGGCCAGTTTAGACGGTTGTGAAGCAGAAATTATCTTGGATCAAACCGCCGCTTGCATATATAAACTTCTTCAAACTTTTGGTTAAAAATAAAAACCAGAGTACAGATTATTAACCGATCAACTGATTTTCACTGATTAACGTCACAGCAAACTGCTACCTTCAAACAGTTAAACTGCTAGCTTCTTCTCCTGCTACCCGCTAGCAAATTAACTTTAAACTGGTTTAAGCTTACAAAAAGTGAATACAGAGAGGTCTAGCTACAAATCAAAACCGCAGTAAGATAAATTAAAGCTCTTGTTACAGAGTGGAAAATCAGAGATCTCCTCCCCTCTCATCGCCATCGCTAAAGCGGTCCAATTGTGAAAGGA
>JADGBS010000397.1 GCA_015231325.1 Oligoflexia bacterium
TATATACATTTTCCTCCGTAACATGCAATCCCCAACGATTCAATCTCACAACGATATCTTTTTGAGTCCGTTGCCCATTGTTTGTAACGAAGGTAAAAGGAATTTGCTTCGTTCCTAATAAATTGATAAATTCCACTGCTCCATCGATAAGTTCATTCCCTCGATGAATAACTCCGTCCATGTCAATGAGGAACCCAATCTGTCTAGTCATTTTTTTACTCCAATTGTTTTTTGATAGCTTATTATCATATTTTTTACTTCATAAGACAACCAAATACTTTATGCAAATTTGTTTACTGAAATATTTAGTAAATTGGTAACAAGTAACAAAACAATATGAATTTAACTAAATTCAAATAAACTATATTCAAAAAAAAATTTGTAACCTAAATTCTTAATTTAGCAAAAAATGTTAATTGATCATAATAAGAAAATTCGCTAACAGAAGGAATGTAGCGAGCAAAGCCATTATAACAATACTACAAACAGAGCGTTATTGTCGCTATTTTAAAAAAATAAGCAAACTCGTTTACACAAAAACCACAGTCTTAATAATTTAACGTTTCGTAATAAATTAGTTTCGTATTACAATGTCTGCATGATTACATAATTACTGTATTTAACATAGAGGTAGTTTTTTTATAAATGCAAATGATTTACAAAGGATTTTTATGAAAAAGATGATTTTATCAGTTCTTATTCTTTTCACCATCACAGGCATTATAGGCTGTTCAGGGAATACCGATTTTTCTACCAGGGAACAAACAGAGCAAGAGAGAAATGATGCTATCAATGCTACATCCGGCATGCAGGTAACTATCACTAATTTACTTCCAACGATTAATCAAGGAAAACCTGACTTAAATATTTACTTTTGCTGTTCACTTGCAGACGGAAATCATAAAGAAATAGATCGGTGTGCACAAACGGACCAGAAAGAACGATGCGTACGACTCAATGGCGTACTTCATAACGGGGAGAAAAATTTTTATCACATCAGCGCAAAAGATTTGAAAAGGATTTCTGACTTAGGAAACGGCCAGACTGAGTTCATGTTTGCAGATCCGTATCAGGTAACCCCTGTACCTTCGCCTTGCTGGGAATCGGATAACTTTGTTCTAAGTCATGATTTTGAAATCAAGCAAGTTTGGGATATAAAAGTTACAAAACGCAACGCCTTGTCTTATGGATGCGAAATTAACAGAATAGATAACTAAGCATATATATAAACATCTATTAAGTATCTATTTGCCAAACTATTCCGAAACATGCTATCCATTACATGGTAAATACTCCGTTATCTCATGTTGTCATTAAGATAAAATTCTGAGGGGCAAAAAACCATGTACCTTTCAAATCTACATACAAATATACATAGATTGAGATTTTATGTGGCAATGTTGGTTTTTTTTGCTGTCGGTGTGGGATATTCCTCTTTTTATATTCCATGTGTCGCCATTTATTTATTGATAGTCCTTTCAGGATCTTTATCCTCCCGATTATCTAGAAACATTCTTTTTCTTCCGTCAACTCTACAGATAATTCAGATGTTTATCCCTTTATCACTGGCATTGGGTTATTTTGTCTCGCTCTTTCTGATCGGACACGAGAGAATGACTTTGGCATCGCCCTTTAAAATAATGATATTGATATCCTGTCTTTTAATTTTGGTTACATTCATCGTTTCTATTGAACAGAATGCTTCTAAGGAGAATAAATTCAACTTATTAACATTACTACTTTCTATGGGATTGGGTTTTTTCACCAAATCATCACTAGTGTTTTTTTACAGCATGTTCATTGATTCAAAAAAATATGGTTACGGATGCTTGCTACATCCAATATCAAAACAAGAAGTTAACTCTCCCGAATTCAGTAATCTTTTAATCATACCAACAATATTGTTCTTGTATAATTTAATCTCTGTCAAAACAAACAATGCCAACGGCAATAAGATGACTTACCTTCTTCCGTATTCTATTTTGATAGTTTTGGCCATCGCAGAGGCCACTATTTTACAAGGTAGAATATTTTTTCTGTTAGTCGGTATAACCTTTCTACTGTTTATGCTTAAATATTACTTACGCTCTTCTTTTTCTTTGATACTGGGAGTTTGTGGAACAGCTATCCTCTTTGCCACTCCATTTGCATTGGAACATTTACCATCTTCTCTACGACCATCTATTTTAACCTATAAAAGAATTGCTACCGGCATTCATTCCTCGAGATTTTCCCTCTGGTCTGACGGATTACAAAAACTCTGGGCATATCCGCAGGGAGGATTTTCCGTTGATCAAAGTATTGAACCGTTGTCTTGGTTTCATAATCTGTGGCTGGATAGTGCCAGAGTCGCAGGGTTCTTACCGCTTTTCCCTTTGCTATTACTGAACGGATTTTTTATCTGGAGAGCAATAAAGAAGGCCAGAACATCCAGTCAAGAAAATGCTTTCATATTATTTTGGTTACAACTGATTACCTTGGCGCTGATGTTTCAAGATGTGATTGTTGAGGGAAATTTTCCTATGTTTGTATGCTACTTTTTGATCGGAATACTTTAATACCTTGGGATGACGAGCAATTAAAAATGGAAATAGCAAATTGTCTCACTAATGTCAAAAAATGACTGCTATTGATTAATTGCAATCATAATCAATAGATATAGAAATAGGACCTCGCCCACACTAGTTGGCATTTATCATTCTGTATATTCTTGTTTCTTTGTTTTAGCTCTAGATTTTCTCTCATCACATTTTCGGTGGCATAATCGCACAGTCCCGAAAGGGGCATAGCAATTTTAATTAATTCACTTTATTAATTTACGTTGATTTAATTTAAGG
>JADGBS010000398.1 GCA_015231325.1 Oligoflexia bacterium
AAATAAATATTTGTAGAAACGATCAAAAATTTGTTGTTGAATAATGGAAAAGTAGTTATGTCTTAAATCTTTGTCCACGTGGACTAATGTGTGCATAACCTTGATGATGGTCATGGCCCAAATCCGTTCCTCATAGGAGTGATTCTTTTCTCGGATTATTAGAAATAATTCACTGGCCTCACTGATTGTCGCAAAAAAGTTTAAAACAAGATATGTATCGATAATAAAGGATAGTATCCGCAAAAATTTAAGCGAATCCACTTTTTTAGAAAATCTTCATCGCGCATTGGACGAATCAGTACCCGGTAACGAAAAAAATAAAAAAAATGAATTTTCTTCCAATAGTTACCGCGCAATCCAATTCACCTGTCGCCAACTAATAAAATATAAAAATCCATTCTTACTAGAATTCACGCAAATAAAAAAACAAGCGAAACTAATTTTTGCCGAGAATCAACACACAGAAGGCCCGCACAACACTCTACTAAAAAAAATTATTGAAATGGATGTTTCATCCGCTGCCAAAGACACTAGATTTTTCTACCCTTTTGAAGTACAAATAGTCGATGTAAAAAACCACGAACTGAATTCCATTGGAGAGGCCTCTCACCAAGATTACAAAAAATCACAACTGAAAAAGGCAATGATCCGACTTTTTCTGCCACTGATAAAGTACAAAAATATAAAAATACCTATAGATAGTTCTCACGCTTAACTACGAATGTGATATTTTTTTTAAATCCTCCTCAAGAAATTCAAGCATTTCTTGAAACCCCAAGAAGTGACTATCATTAGCAATTAATTCTAGATTTTTTCTGATGTTATCCTTTTTGGAGACTACTGGCGTATAACAAAAATCTTTAACCATAATAGTCGTATCAGCAAAACTGATTTGATCACCAGATTTTACTCTCTTCATGCCGTTAGTGATCTTCCCATTAACAAAGTAGTGATCTACACTTTCTCCTTTGTTCACGATAACCCCCCCATTTCTATCACCGTCTATCTCCACAATTTCTAAATACAGATGGCCATCAACAATCCCTGGGTCATTAATCAACAGATCACCGTTATTCTTACCAATCTTTATAAAATTCTTAAATAAACGATGGGAACCAAGCATCTCGACATCGGGAGAGGTATTTATATTAAACTCGATCATAGTACTAACTCCTTGTCTCCCTTCTCAGACATAACCAACTTTTTCTATTTCGAACTCTAACTTACCCTTAGGCGCATCAACAATAACGGTGTCACCAACCTGCTTTCCGATTAAGGACCGCCCCAGGGGACCATTATATGCAATTTTGTTGCTCTTTACCTCCGCCTCATCCGAACCAACAATTTGATAAGAGACAGAGCACTCCTTTTGCAAATCAAAAAGAGTAACAGTCGCACCAAATTTTATCGTTGGACCATCTAACGAGGTAACATCCACAACCTGTGCCCTCGACAGCTTATATTGCAATTCTTTGATCCTCCCTTCGATCAACGACTGCTTCTCTTTCGCTGTATGATATTCGGCATTCTCTTTCAAATCACCCAACGCTCTGGCTTCCGCCAAGGCCACTTTAACACTTTCTCGCTCTACTCTGATCAAGTTGTTCAACTCATCTTCCAATTTTTTTTTTCCACTCTTGGTCATCGGGATAGTATCCATCGCGGTCATAACATTTCCTTACAGTGTTCTATGTTTTCTACTTCTTTTTAAACAAAGATTCTGCACTGCCTAACATTGTTTTCCGATCATTATCGTAGGGTGACAAACCTTTGTCTGAACTAATCCGAAAGTAATTACAAAAATTAACCTTATCTTTATCCACCACCCTTTCTGCCATCAATTCTCTACACTCATTGTAAGTTGATGAATCATAAAAATCACACATTTTACAGCAACGTATTAAAAATCCGCATTCTGGACACTCTTCGCTCCTGGCAACTGCTCGTGATTCATCTCTTTCAAACTTTTTTTTGCAACTATAACAAATAATCTCCACGTCAATACTCCAATTAATAAAAAAAATTAATATTTATTATAAATCGTAACTGTAACTCCTAATTCAAAATCGCCTTAAAACTCTTTTATAATCCCAGCTCCAAACCCAAAATCGCTTCCACTGCCCCCAAATCCTCCATTCCCCCCGTTTCTAATTTCCTTATAAGGCGAGAAATATATTTTGGGAAGATTCCTTTTGTTGTACTCCTCTATTGAGCGTAGTAATAGTCCCTCACTATTATATTCAAGGGTTTTTATTAAAAAATAGTTGAGTATTAGCAAAGAAATCCCTCCTATCATATAGGATTTCTTACTATCAAGTCCGCTGGTTCTTGTGGAGCCGCTATTGCCCATTCCGTAGAAAAAAAGCACCGTACCCACAGTCCCTACAACGGCATTATACCACCTGGGACCATTTTTTTCCTGATACTCGTCTAAAAATTTCTTTGCCTCTATATCTTTCTCCAAAAAATAACGTAGCCCCGCCCCTTTTTTATTATTCCCCGTAGTATCAACCAAAACTTCCTGGTAATTTATTATGGCGGTTCGTCCACATATTTCTGCGGCCGAAGAAAATTCGACGACATTATGATACGCTAAAAATAACGTTACTGATAGTAACCATGGCCGCAACTTTAGGAAAAAAAAATATACACTTTTCGTTGGTTTTATTATTCGCAATGAACTCATTATTCTCATTATTATCCTCTAAATAATTTCATTCTAAAGAAGCAAGTTATAATAAAAATGTTATGTTATTATAAATTATTAGCAAATATAACCATAAAGATAACCATAAATATAACAAACAATACATAGCAAAAAGGCATTTACTGTG
>JADGBS010000399.1 GCA_015231325.1 Oligoflexia bacterium
GAAGGTTACTTTAACTCTTCCATGGAGGCACAAGATCCCCTCATTGAATTATCTGTTGACTTCACATGTCTGGCGTCAAGATCATAATGGTTTTACCCATCAGGATCCTGGATTTATCGATCATGTTATTAACAAAAAGGCCGAGATAGTGCGTGTTTACCTCCCACCAGATGCAAACTGTCTACTATCGGTGATGGATCATTGTCTTCGCAGTCGTCACTACGTCAATGTAGTAATTGCGGGTAAACATCCAGCACCGCAGTGGCTGACGATGGATGCCGCTGTTAAGCATTGTACTGAAGGCATAGGTATCTGGCCTTGGGCCAGTAACGAGCAGACGACCAATCCTGACGTTGTCATGGTCTGTTGTGGAGATGTGCCTACCCTGGAGACGCTTGCTGCTGTCTCCATTTTGCACGAGCATTTGCCTGAGCTGAAAATTCGGGTGGTGAATGTCGTCGATCTGATGAAGTTACAACCAAAAAGCGAGCATCCTCACGGTTTGAGCGACATGGATTTCGATGATCTCTTTACCAAAGACCGTCCAGTCATTTTTGCATTTCATGGCTACCCATGGTTGATCCATCGGTTGACCTATCGCCGTACTAATCACCACAATATTCACGTTCGTGGATACAAAGAAGAAGGCACCATTACAACTGCTTTTGACATGACTGTGCTAAACGATATTGATCGCTTTCATCTGGTAATAGATGTAGTCGAACGCTTACCCCAAACTGGCCTGAAGGGCACCCATCTAAAACAGCAGCTCAAGGACAAGCTATTCGAGCACAAACAATATATTAAAAAACATGGTCAAGATATGCCAGAAATTCGCAACTGGAACTGGAGTAGTGGTGATAAAGGGCAACGTCCTGTCGCGAAAAGATGAAAGATATTTATTGCAGAATGATTGGTAAAAATGGATTTCATTTTTAAAGACTTTGGACCTGCCACTTAACAATCTATGTCAATACGAATAAGATGAAGATCTGTTTCGATATCATCAAAGTCATAACCAGTAATTTCGCCTCTGAATGGTAGATTTGCCGCCATACGTCCACCTCTAGTAAGCATCACTAGACCATCAGTTTGCAGGCAAATGTCATTCTGGTAGCTATAAAATTCAGATGTACCAACAAAGCCTAGTGAAGTACTAATTACATTAGCAGTCCTTTGCAATTTTTCACTCATTCTAAGAAGTGCCCTTTTGGCCAAACGGTCGTTCTCTGATAAATAAGATCCAGGTAGTACATCAGTACTAGGTAATTCGCTCCGATAAATAGGGCGCGTAAGGATATTGTTAATTTTTTCAATGGCAACTTGAGTTTGATAAAGAGCGTGACTAACTCTTTCATAAGTCGGCATCCTATCATACCGATAATTGGCATCAGGGGAATCAGACAACAGTACACTGGCCATTATCGGACAAGAAACTAATAGTGGAAGTCCCATTGCTACGGTTAAGGAAATTTTTTTTAAGCACGGCAATAATACAGATGATATAGATGACATAAATAACTCCTCGTTTGAAAACAGTTAAAAATAGTTAAAATACTTAACCTTAAAAAGCTTCTACACGTTTTTTCTACACGTTCTAACTACCTAATTAATAATATCGATTCAATGCCCGCAAAGCTAACACGTCCTTCATGAATAAATATCAACTACACGGTTAAATAGTGATCATTTCTGCTGACAGTAAAGGGGCGTGAACATTCTTTCATATAAACATTGGTATTACTTAATACCACTAATGCTAATCCTGCAAAAGAAGATTGAGTTTTGTATTTTTTTATAAAGGGAAAAAATCGTTATGAAAAAAATTATTTTTCTTGTCTTTTCTATGATGATATTAACAAATAGTGAAGCAACTTTCGCAGAAAATAATCCTAATTTTTCAGTGTTTAAATATTTTCGAACAGAATACCCTTCTGGAGAAAAAATAAATGCAGTAGCTTTTGATGAGTTTTTTAAGGGAACAATGGAAACGGTTCCATTGCTACCATCCGAATTACCAAAGAATTTTCCATATAAAGTTATTTTAGTTCGCGGACTTTTTACTGGATTGTATACAGATATTACAAAGGTCGTCGGGCTAGCTATTAATTTGCCGGATGGCATTGTAAATGCATTTTACGATGTAAGAAGTTGGTTAACCGCTCTCGGTATTGAAAACTCTTTGCTTCCATCAAATACTCAAATGGGCAGTATAGCTGATGCTAAGGAACTTAGAGACGAAATTTTAGCAAGCGACAAACCTGTATTATTAATGACTCATTGCAAGGGTGGTATAGATGCACTTTATGCTTTAGTTAATCATCCAGAAATTCGAAAAAAAGTTGTAGGATGGGTTTCGATTCAGTCACTGTTTTATGGTACAAAGATTATCGATCATATTGTTAGTAACCCAATTTTATTAAAAATTACTTCTGATGGAATCTTGAAGTCAGGAGGGGATCCGAAATCTTTATATGATACCACCTCTGTTGAAGCACGTAAATTTATGGAAAAAAATGGTAAGAAAATAGCTGATATTTTAAATAAAATTCCAGTAATTTCTATAGGAAGTCGCTTTGTCTCTCCTCCACTTTATTCTCTTTCGCCTTTAAAAACACGAAGCTTTTTGGATGCAACCAACACTATTTTATCTATGAGCGGTGACGTCAACAACGATGGGCTGGTTTCTACTGAAGGAACTTGTCCTAAAGGTTCTGTTTGCATTTTTCTCGATAATTTCGATCATGCTGCAGCAGTTATGTCTTTGGCCCCTTTCTTTTCAATTTCGCATGAAGAACGTTTGCAATTTGCGTGGTCTGTTTTAAATAT
>JADGBS010000039.1:0-16655 GCA_015231325.1 Oligoflexia bacterium
ATCCTCAACTGTAGTAAACTCGGAGATTTGGCCTTTGAATTTGGATTGTACTACAAAGCACTGTCTGACGAAAATAATTGGATTCGCTTTTATGCCATCAGCAAAATTGTTAAAACACTATTTAAAAGCAATTTTAAAGTTAAGCAAGCACTAATAGATCTGATTTTAGAACACTTCGACGACAAGGATGAACGGGTGCGCGCCACGGCAGTTATTTTTTTTGCTAAATATAAAGTGGCCAGCGTAATTGATCGCTTGATGGCAATCAGTAATGACAACGATGCCAGAGTCAGAGCGAATGCCGTCGAAACTTTAGCAGTTTATATGCCAGAACGCCCACCTGGGCTGCAAGATCATTTGTTAAAATTTCATAATGACCCTAATAATCGTGTGCGTGCTAATGCAGCTTTGGCGTTGCTACCATATTGCTGGGATCAGTCCTTGGCCACTCTAACGACGATGGTTACTGATGACAATAATATGATGAGGGTTTCAGCTGCCTGGGCACTACGTTTTTTTAAGGATGAATCGGTAGGCAAATTGCTGGTACGAGCACTAAAAAACGAAAAAGAGGAGATGGTAATTGCTCAACTAACTTCCTCCTTGGCCTACTTCGCTGATCAAGTAAATGTTTTTTCATTGGAAGAACAGATAAAAATTATTTTACCCGCGAATGGTGGTGAGCAACAGATCCGAGGAAAGTCTTGTGCTCCCTAGGTTTTATAAGGTATATTAATTAAGTAAATACAAAATTATATGCATGTAAATTCATGTATGAACTGTGTTAAATTTTTGTATAACGATGGAGGAGGAGACAGTGAAAATTGTATGTGTTTTTATGATGTTGACTTTTTGCCTTAGTGTGTATGGTCAGGATTTGGCGATCTTGATGGTTAAATCGCTTGCTAAAACATGTAATAGTGGAGATGCTTGTAAGAGTAAGGATTTATGTAGTAAATGGGGATTTGATATGTCGTGGTGTCAACCTCCTGTTGTTTTTGGCGATTGCATGATGAATGGTAAGAAGATTGCTTATGCAAAGCAATCACCTGCTGACTGTGATATGTTGAAAAAAAAACTTGCTGCTAATATTGCGGCCAAAAATTGTCCTGTAGAGATTTTGAAATGTACATATTATATAGATTCAAATGAATGTAGAGCTCGTGAGGTTAATGCAAATAAGTTTTCTACATACGATGATCAATCTGTTCTTTGCAACAGTGGTATCTTTAATAATTGTTGTCAATATTCTGAAAAGGTTGAGAATGGGCAATGTGGTAAGGTTATTATTCCGAGCTGCACCCCAGTATTTGTGGCCGGTAATCAAAATTGTAATTATAAAAGATGATTTGTTGCATACCGTTTTTAAAGGAAGATTTTGATTTAATAATTGTTTTTTTGTGGAAGATGCTATCTTGTTTACCATCCAGGTAAGTATTTAGTCTGTAAATATCGCGCAATTTTTGAGAATGTATTATAAATATTCATTTATGTAATCAAATATCATTACAAAAATTAAGAGAAAATAAATATGGTTATTTTTTATTATCAACTTTTAATGGCGTGTACACTGGGGATTCTTGCATCCGTGTCCATTTATAAAATATTCGGTAAATTTGCTAAAACAAGTAGTATTAGTTTTTTAAAATCTTTTTTATTGTGTTTATGGGTTATACCGTTTACATGGGTTGGAGGTAAGTTTGCTTATATGCTATTTGATGTATGGTATGATTCTACTAATATGACATCATCGTTTATCGAAAGATTTTGGGAAAGTGGTTTGATATTTTATGGTGGGTTATTTGGAGCAGTACTAGCAATTTTGCTTATTAGGAGAAAAATAAAAATTTCTAAAGAGGACTTGCGATTGTTTTTGCCTGTATTCGCCTTAGCACATGCAGTAGGAAGGATAGGTTGCTTTATAGAAGGGTGTTGTTACGGTAGACAGTGTGTTGAAAATTATTTTTGGTGTATTTTTAGAAATGGTAATAAGATTCATCCGACGCAGCTTTATGAAGCAGGATATTTGATTGTGTTATATTCATTACTTAATTATGCAATAAAACATGATAGCTCATTGCTTGAAACTGCTACTATATATTTGGGAGGGTATGCACTGGGAAGATTTATTCTAGAATTTTATCGTGGAGAAATCTATAATGTTAACGTTTTTTTATCACTTAATCAATGGATATCCTTAGTTATTTTGTTGCTAATCATTGTTGTCTCATCAAAATTCATGATGAATTATAACAAGAAATAATTTGTTATTTCCGTTACTATTTATGTAATGGGGATATCTTGGTGAAAAAATGAAAAAAAGAGGATGTTCAAAAAATCTTGTGTATCGCAAATTTTTTTGATCAAATCATGGCATAACGATCAAGAAGTTTGCAATGGATGACACAGAATCAATTTTAAAACAATCCCTTTCAGAAGAAAAATTTAAAAAGGCCTGGAGTAAGATCAATAAATAAAACGTTGAAACAATGTTCCTCTTAACCAAACCTGGCGGTCCTATGCAGGAGTTCTTTAAAGCGGCAGTAGAGATATTATTAAAAGAAGAGAAGCTTTCATTGAAATGTTCTCTCCCATTTTTTTGTCATTATTTGCCAATCTGTACAGTGTAACCCCCAAATAGACTGGGACAAAACAATATGTAGTCCATTGTATGTACGATTGTGGGGAACTATTACTAAATTGTATCGTTTTGCTTAGATTTAATTGTATTAAGGGTGGCGGGGGGGGCACAAATGCTCATAGAATTTATTAAACGCTACACATTGTATGAAGGTGTCACACATTCCCTTTAAAATTAAATTAAAATATTTCTTTTTTAGCTCGTCTTGAAGTTTCTTTTTTGTATCAACCA
This sequence comes from Oligoflexia bacterium, assembly GCA_015231325.1. GTDB lineage: Bacteria > Bdellovibrionota > Bacteriovoracia > Bacteriovoracales > Bacteriovoracaceae > JADGAN01. The sequence goes on from JADGBS010000039.1 coordinate 2,873, forward strand.
TAAATAATATTCTAGATTTTCCTAATGCTTCAGGGGCCTTTTTAAATGCATCATTTTTTAATGTGTCATAAATTTCTACCCTCTTTTGAATGAAGGGGTCGTTGATATCGCTGGGCAATAATTTTTTTTCTTTAAGCGATGAAAGTCCTTTCTTTATTGAAGAAAACCTGGCCGCAATCATAGCAAATGGATTTGACAGGTTATAATCCTTTCCTGATAATTTTTTATTGCTAAAAAGCGGGTTAAATGATTGATCGAATAGTTCGTAATAACATTTAACAATTTGATCAGGCCAGTTTATTGTTGCCTGTGTGGAGGGGGCAGTTGTTTGCATTTCCAGCGGAGTTATAACACGATTCACACTATCCATAAGATCTGTTATTTTATTCCCCTCTTGATTACCTATGCTCTTCAGTTTATTAGACCAATTAGTGGCATTTACTATACACTTTTCTTTGTCTTCATCAGAAGCAGAGGAAAACTTGTTTTTACAACATGCCTCATGATCTCTTAATAATGTGTCTGCCAATGCGGACAAAGGTCCTAAAGGTCTAGCAACACCAGGTGAAAATATTTTTGCGACAGCGGTTGACGTGTTAGCAAGTTCAGTGGCCTGACCACCTGCAATGGCGTTTGTAGAACCACCGGGACATTCCACACTGCTTCCTTGATTGGTCTGAGCGCCATTTGGACAACTATTCACATCCTCTTCTGTTATGGGCACCACATTTAAGGTGCCTAGCGCTGCGCTTGTCGTCGCTTGTGCGTTAATCGCGTTAACTCTTTTCACATTCTCTTCTTCTTGGGCCTTCTTTTTAGCTGCAGCTGCTTCTGCTGCAGCTGCTTCTGCTGCAGTTGCTTTTGCTACAGCTGCCTCTGCTGCAGTTGACTTTGCTACAGCTTCCCTTGCTGCATTTTCTGCTGCAATAGCTTCGGCCTTCTTTGCTTCTGCCTGTTTCGTCGCTTTTGCTGCTTGTTCTGCAGCAGATTCAGCTTCAGCTATCGTCCTTTGTAAGCTATGTTTATCACCGGATGATGCTATTATGTCCGCTATGTCTTGCCATAGTTTACTCTCTTTTTTTCGTAAGTTTGAGACTTCTGTCCATTGTTCTGCTTCTTCTGTTCTTATTCTTATCGCATCTTGCCAAAGGGTGGGATAGCTCGAGCTTGAAGCTCCTATTACAATCTGAGTTGCTTGATCTGCATTGCCTTCAGCATTGGCCGCCATCGCACTTGCTTCTGCCGATTTATCGAGAAAGGTATTCACTTGATATTGTGTTGCTTCCGATGGTTCGCTTAACTTTCTTAATCCTCGATCCACTCCTGCTGCTGCACTTTGTGCTGTATTCAGTATTAGCGTTCTAGTTTGGTTTAATCCAGCACTGATGTTCTCTCTTACTGTCCTTTCTGGAGGCGGTTCTGGCGTTACTTGACTGTAGGCCGTTATTACCGCTGGTGCTGGCAATGATGTTGCAGCTGCTGCTATTGCAGGAGCTGTTGTGCTAATTGGTGTATCTGATTTTTCTTTAACTTCTTTTTTGAGTTGAATATATTTTTTCCAAAATGTTTGATCATCTTCTGAGAGTTGATCTAGTTCACTAACATTCAATTGGCCGGTCATGTACTTTTGATGCATCGCTGGTGATTTATTCAATATAAAATTATCTAATTTTCTTAAAAAATTATCTTTCAAACCAACCAGTGTCTCTCTTTTCTTTGCCTGTAGATTCGGATTTCTCTCGGCACCGATACTTGCTTCGAAAAGGTCAATTCCTGCCATTTTGATCTTCAAGTCCTCTTCTGCTATTTCCTTATTTAAGTCATCAACATAATCTTGATTTACCTCAGCATGATATTCTCCTGAAAGTGCTTCTCTGGCCTTTTGTGCGGCCTTTTGCGTGACCGACCATCTCCTATTAATTCTCTCAATTTTTTCAGATACTATATTTGCCGGAATTTTGTCCTCTTCTTCGAGAAAGATCAAAGGTCGTTTTTTTTGCTCTTGCTCTAATCTTTTAAATTCAGTCAAATCCTGTTTTATTGATGTCGTTTCAGCTTCTATCAAGGCCACAGTGGATCCCATTTTTCTACCTATCGCCAATAACATCTCATGCTTGATTTTCTGCCTTGGATTTTGATTATTAAGCTTCTGCTTCATTTTTATTGCTGCATATTGAATCTTTTGCGCTATGAGAGGGCCATCTTTTAGTATGTCTAGTTGTGCTATCTCTTTTTCTAGCTAGGCATCAGTTTGGTGGAGCGCGGCCATGGCCGTCTTTTTCAATGCATCTAATTCATCTATTTGTGCCTGTAATCCTCTTGCATAGTCTAACTTTTTTCTTATGACAGCGACTTCACTTACTGGTGGTACTGTATTTTGGACGTATGGTAGTAGGGTCTGGTGCTTAGAAACGGCATCTGCATATAATATTTGTAATTCTGTTCGCAATTCTTCTGCCGTAGGAGCTTCTGCTGCTTGAATTTTTTCACTAATGGTAAAAAAACTCACAGTCAATATGAACCATACTAAAAAGCTTGAATAAAAATACATCGTGTTCTCCCTATAAATAGTTGGGTAAACTATTTAATTTTATAAAATATGATCTTATAAGCATAGGAGGAAAAGATTTCGTTGAGTTTTTAAGGCATTAATATTGAAGAGACATTGGCCTTGTCATTGGCCTTGGAATATTTTCAAATTGAACTAATCGGGCATTGGTTCTGAAATGGGATAGGGGCCGGTGGCCTGGTTATTCATCGAATACTTGTGCCTTCGAATGTTCGTGCCAACTGTTCTGCTTGTTGATAGATTGTACGCAAAGGGATGTTGTTTGCTGCCGCTAAGGTCGCGCATTCCTGATAAGATGGGGAGTATTTAGCAATGCGATCATTGATGAGTGCAATTTTTACTGTGACTTCTCCATGATCGGTGCTTACCTTTATCTCTTTTCGTGGTAGCTCGCTGCGTTCAACCCAATATTTTCTTACTCCCAAAGTAGTAGTTTCTGCAAATATTATTTCTAGTAGTCTTGTGGCGTGATTTTCATTACAGAGTACGCTGAGCTGATTTGCTGGTCTATTTTTTTTCATGATTATGGGAGTGACAAAGACATCTAGGGCGCCTGCAGTCAAAAGTTGGTCAAATAAATAAGAGTAGATTTCACCGCTCATATCGTCGATATTTGTTTCAAGGATTAAAAGTTGACTAGAGTAGTGATGGTCTGCGTGATGGCCAGTGGAGGTGATGTTAAGCGTTTGGGAGGGCGCGCCCAGTATTATTCGCAAGACATTGGGGATCTCCAGATCTCTTTTGCCGCTACCATAACCTATTTTTTCGATCGCCATCGGGGGCAATTGTCCAAATTCGGTGACGAGGGTCCGAATGATCGCTGCCCCTGTGGGCGTGGTTAATTCTTTAGAAATTCCGCTGGAGTATACAGGCAGTCCCTGTAAGATTTCTAAAGTTGCTGGCGCAGGGACAGGGAGAATGCCATGTTCACATTCCACGAAACCGCTGCCTAAATTTACGGGGGAAGCAACAATTTTTGAGACACCACAATTTTCCATTAAATAATCTATGGCCATCGCTGCACCTAGAATATCAATAATAGAGTCTACCGCTCCGACTTCATGAAAATGGATTGTCTCAATACTTTGATTATGGATCTTTGCTTCTGCCTGCGCGATATGCAAAAAAATTTTTTTTGCCAGTTTTTGGGCGCGGGGTGAGATATGTAATTGTAGGTCACTATCATCAATGATGCAATTATCAATGATGCAATTAATATCCGTGAGTGACCGATGATGATGGGTGTTGTGTTTTTTGTCGCAAAGCGTAAAGCTTGTACAAGCGATTCCCTTCTTTATAATTTTTTTCGCTTCAATGCTATGTGGGGTAGTGGTACAGGAAGTAGAAATAGGAGAAGTAGACGAAGTAGGGGAAATAGTGTCAAACAAAAGAATCAGTTTTTGCATAAAATTTTCTGGAAGTATTCCTAAATCTATCAACGCTCCCAAAAACATATCACCACTAATGCCAGCGAAGCAGTCAATGTATAATGTCTTACTATCATTACTATTCAATTCGCACTCCACTTTGAGCTATTTGACGATTGATTTTAGCGGCCAGAAATGCCGCCCCGAACCCATTGTCGATATTTACCACTCCAATCCCGCTAGCGCAACTATTAAGCATGGTTAACAGCGCAGAGACTCCTCCAAAATTGGTACCGTAACCCACGCTGGTAGGAACTCCGATTACAGGACGATCAACCATGCCGCCGACTACGCTGGCCAATGCTCCCTCCATTCCCGCTACTACAATAATGACCTGGGCGGCATATAACTTAGATTGATTGAAAAGCAGTCGATGAATTCCTGCCACTCCAACGTCATAAAGTCGCTCTACTTGGTTACCCATTTTTTCCGCAGTAATGGCCGCTTCTTCGGCCACTGGCAAATCGGCAGTGCCGGCGCTAACTACTAATATTATTCCGGGAATGATATCCATATTGCTTATTCGATTATTGATAAAAATTATTCGGGCATCCGGATAATATTCAAGATTGGTGAAATCTTTTTTTAAACTTAGGAATACCTCTTCGCTGGCACGTGTTCCCAAAATGTTATGTTGATGCTCGTTCATTTTTTGCGCGATTAATTTTATTTGCGCTACACTTTTCCCCTGGCAAAATATGACTTCCGGGTGGCCGGTGCGTAGCTCACGATGATTGTCTATTTTTGCAAAGCCTAGGTCCTCGTACGGCAGTTGTGGCAATTGTCGCAATTCTTCTAACGCGCCTTCCACGCTTCTCTCCCCATTTTTGACCTGTTTAAGTAAATGTAATAATTCGCACTCTTTCATTGTTTTGGCCCCGTTTGTGTATAGTAACTTGTTGTAAGTGAGTATTACCTTATATTTTACACTTTGTCAGAAAATATATAGACACTTTTTGTTGAGTCATACAAAAAAATTTGTATTTAGATATCATTAAATATTTCCGATACAGCAGCAAGAAAAGTGGTTGTATCCATCAAGGCATTAATCTATCAAAATCCAGTAGCGGAGAGATGTATGAAATTCAAAATAAAATTTAAATTTAAATTTAAATTTAAATTTAAATTTAAATTAATTTCATTAACCTTGCAGTTAATTGTTATTTATGTTTTTAACTGTATTAGTTTATCAAATATTACTTTCGCCAATGACATAATTAGTATCTTACAAAATGAATCGATGGAAAAAAATTTAGCGCATATCTTTGGTGATTTTTTTATTTCTGGAGATGAGCGTTTTGAGGGCAATGATTTTGCGCAAACATTTAGTATGATGGGGGCAATATTAGATGAATTTAAAAGCGCTGCTGAAGTGGGCCCTAGCACCAAAGAAGGGGAAATCTTTAGAAAAATTAATGATGGAAATGGTTTGATTTCAGGGGTCAAAAATAGCATCGACTTCGTGCAATACGCTAGAAGTGCGGATAAAAATATTGCAGGGTCGGTATTACGAGAAAAGATAATTGAGATACTCAGAAATAAATTACAAACTCCCAATAGTTTTATTTTGTTTCCTGGAGGTCATAAGAAACACGCTATAGTATACAAGGTCGCACGGATTAATAATTCAATTGAATATAAATTGACCGTCATCAATACTGGAGATGGTTTGGAGTATCACCCATATAAAGTGATTGGTGGAGAAAAAAAATACAGAACCGCACTAACATATTCCCCTTACTCGTTGGAAGAATTGGCCACAGTGTTGGAAGCATTAACCGAAATAAAGTTTTTCGCAAGCGCACCTTTATTCCCATATAATGCACGTGGAATATACAGCATTTTTTTGTCTTACAAAAACAATGATTTGGATACAATTGGTATGGAAGCGGCAGATGTGCAACTTGACTGGAAGTTTCAAAAACCTCAGATATCAGGAACCTGCACGTGGAGTTCATTAATGGCATTGTTGAGGGAACAATTTTCAGATATTGATGATTATAAAATTTTTAAATTTTTAATGAAAAAAATGGTGATTACTAAAGTTTATTCGTTAATGAGACAAAAAATTGACGATCCTACAATTACTAATCCAAGAACAGTTAGGTTTTTACGGAAGGCCGTAGAACAGCTAATGAGTCAATTCGACAAAGATAAAATTTCTACAAAGTTCAGGAGCAGACTGGGCATTAATAGCGATGAAACACTAGCGCAATTTAAACGCGAGCTTAACCTTGAAGATATTATTGAATTTTGCAATCAAAATGAATCGGAAAAGGTTAGGTCTTTTCCCGTTGCGGACTTACAAGCGCAAGGCAGTTCGTTAAGAACTGATTTCCAGCAATCATTATCTGCGCTTAAAAACTACTACAATATAGATTCAAAATTCATCCCGACCGAAAAGTCCAATACGGATATCCATCAGAGTTTAGATGACATTCCTGATGTAGAAACAATAACAACAAAACATAGATTTGAAAAATATTATTATTTTCTTGAAAAAGTATGCAGTGACAACGACAGTATGAGTGGCAATGCATGTAGATATCTTTCCAGAGATTTTCTATTACGATTAAAGCTTCAGTCTAATATTACTAAGGGAATTTCTGAGAGAGATTTATTTCTTGAAATTTTAAATAAGGTAGATAATCTATTTGAATGGTCTACACGGGGAGGAATTTCAACGGTAGATGGTGTTTTGGCAGTTTATTCCGCGTATGCATTAGCAGATATTGTGGTGTCTGCATATCATGATCAACAACAAAACGAACAGTTATTAAACATTAAAAATTATAAGATTAGATATGAAGAATTATTAGATTTTGCAAAATCACCGTTTATTGCATTCAATAGTATCGAATCAAAACGGCTACGAGAGTTATTGAATTACTTTGAAAAACGAAACGATCATTCTCCAATAGATATTCATGGAGATAGACAGAAATTATTTTTGTCTCCACTAAAAAAAGCATTCGCAGATATATCTAGTAATGCAATTTATAAAGGCATGAACTTTGAGGATTTTATTCCTATAGTAGATGCTGAACTCACCTATTATATTCAGAAATACGTAGAAATGAACTTTGCTGGCAGTAATATGGAACATAGTTATCCAGGATGGAGCAGAGCGCTTCAGCTATATTTATATTTGCAATCAATAAAAGGTGTTGCGATTAAAGACACCACATTTGCCACGAATATAAAAGATAGTCTAAAGAAAAAAATGAATATTAATATTTTTAATCCATACGATTTTAGTGGGTTTTCTTTGCCTGATGATTTTTCTCTTTTAAAGAGAATTTCATTAAAAGCATATGATTATTTGTATTTTGGGGATAAGAATTTTAGCGATAAGTACCAGAAATATAATTATGAAAATTCACATGACACAATAGATTATACTAGTTTTGTGTTCGGACCGGTATTAAATGTTCATTTTAGTATAACTGAGAACGATTTAGAAAAGCTAAGTGAATATGAAAGTAAAAAAGGACGGCTGGCTTATTTAAATCCAATAGATCAAAATAATTTTAATAAAAGTTATCTTTATAAGACTATGTATGTAAATACCATGTTGCAGAAAAATGTTAAAGATGACGGTAATGAGGTGTTGAATGCTATAGAAAGAATTTACGATGATCAAGTTCCTCGCAACCAGACTCAGTCAGAAAATACATTAATACAACTTGTGGAGACGGGGAGGATTGGTAGAGTCGAGGGTGAATTAAGGCAATTGAGAATTCAAAAATCTCTACAAATTGCGAACCTAATCGATTATTTTGAAATGGCACCTAAAAAAATTAGTGAAGACTACTATAAATTATTTTTAAAAACTTCACTTTTCGAAACAGATTTGTTATCGGAGTCAATAAAAAAGGAAAATAATGTTGCAATAGATGTAATGAACCTTATTTATATGCTTATTAATAGATCTCCACTTGATCAAAGTAAAAATATTAATGATGTAATATTTCTAACCAATATTTTTGCGTGGGTCAATGAGTATATATATATGCTGAAAGATCATATAGGTGCTGAGGTCTATAGTGTGATGAATGCCAGAACTGACGCGATTATCACTATGATCACCAATAAGATTAATGCATTAAAAGAGAGGTTAAGTGATAATCTTCAGGAACCACTATTTACAACAACTAAAAAGGATATATTTTTATTACAACGTGCCTTGTCCATGTTGTCCTTATTATGGAAAGATAGCATATCCGACGAGACAATAGTTAATGCCATAACTACATATTTCCAGTTAAAGACATATGCAACATCTGCCAATATAGATGACCCATATCAAACTCATGAACTTGATCAAAGATATAATCATTTTTTCTCCAAAATTATAACTTCAAGAAAATTGACTCCATTAATTTTGAATCGTTTTCTAGCAAATATTATTCCCGATATAGGTAGTTCCGCAAATACGTCAAAAGTCACCTTTCCCCAATATTCTGTAAGTGCGGGGGGACAAAACTATACGATAAACTTTTTGAGTGCTGAGATTTCAATTAACGGGGCAACGTTATTAAATGAATGGACTGAGCGCAGTAATGACCTACCTATCAAAAAAGTATTTTCGAATTACCACTTTCTCAATGTGAATAGACATTTTGGAATGGTTGCCGGAGTTACCGGTATACCAGATGGTGAATATTATCAAGTTTCTTCTATTTATATTAAAAATGGAGAAGAAAGAGCTTTTGAATACTACTATAACATGTTAGACCATGCTTCCGGTTTTCTTAAGCTTCAACTGTTTCCTAATATTAATGAGAAGTATTTATTTATAAATTCAGATGATATCCATTTTTCTGGAATTATGGAGGGACTACCCATTGCATTGCGTAGCAATAGTTTTCTACATTGGTACATAGGTACACCTTTACAACCAGGAATGGTGGTGATAACAGATCTAAATTTGAAACCGATCTACAAAATTTCACCACAACAAGTAGTTTCAGGTAGTGCTCCAATCGTTTACGAGATTGCACCTTACAATTTAGGAGAACAAGAACCATCCGTTGATAACTTATTAGTCAACTTGATGGATGGAAGCGACCGAGCGTTACTTAATTTTCTGGTTGGAGATTACGAATTTCCTAGCAATGCTAAAAATAAATACAGGTATGAAGATGGAGAATTTCATCCTAGATATGGGGCCGAATTGGCCGGTGACGTGCTTTTGTGGAAAAAGGGTAGATCATTAAGCAAAATAGAGTTTCCCCGCTATCAAAACTCCGATCTGAATATTTTATCATTTAGTTATGACCCATCTAACGGCGAAAGGTGGTACAGCTCCTTTAATCGGACATATTTTTTGGCCGATCATCAACAAGATTCTGCACTAAAACAGTTATTGGATAAAAATTCACTGCTTGCACATGGATATGATCGGTTTATTGCGATCCAAAATGATAATAATGAATACCGATTAATTCTTCCCCATAGAACAGGAAGTGACATATCATATTCTGCTGATAACAAGTTTAATTTTACTCTTGCAAAACTAAATAAGGATTCAACTTTACAGGTATCTTCCAAGCTGGATGCTCTTTTTTTAGCATATTTGCATTTGTACTATAAAGATTACGACAACGTAATTCGCTACCTTAAACAGGCCGAAGAAATGCTTTCGGCATATTCCCCTGAAGAGTATGAAATAGGAAGTTGGATAATCAAGTCACTGTGCGAAAATAAAGATATTAACCCTGATGCAGCAGTGGTAAGAATTTTTGCGGCGCTTACCTTATATAAAAATTGGAATCTTTTTGCGCAGGAAGTACAAGCGCGCGATGAGTACCGAAATATTTTGAATTTTTGGCAGGAAGTTGATGTTAGTGATGAAGCTTTGCTGGCAAAATATGAAATTCCGATTAAGGGTGGATTTTGGAAATTGGTCCTTGATGATTTAATAGTTTATTCCTCTAAACTAAGCAAAGTAGGAAGCAATTTTGAATTTGACCTTGGAGAATTAATTGAAAGAAATGAGTTTGTACAATTTACTAAGCAAAAAGAGCTTCAACCACTTTTTTTACAGCCGCGATATATAGAGGAAATTCCTACAGTATTACAATTTTATCAGCTGCTCTTTGGTACTGCGGTTGCGGGGGGCAGCAGTATCGCTTCTTCTGATGCCTTGCTGGAAAGCGCGGCAAATAATGCACAAAATAAGAATTTCTTTTTGCGTGAAAATACAATTGACTGCAGCAATAATAGATATGTAAATTATCGCATAAACGATTTTGCTAAAGGTATTTGGTGGAACACAACGAGATCTGTTGGAAATCCACCAATATTAGCGTACGGTACAAGCGCTGTGGACTGGTTATCAGCTGATGAGTCAGTTGTGGCAAGAAATTTTATTACTCTTTATAACGAAATAAATAACGAAATAACTGTGCCCAGTGTCGTGTCTGCCGTATCTAAACGGGAAGTTCTTAGGACCGAATTATACTTTTTAAGAAAAATTATTAGTGATAATCCAGTACTATCAAATAATCATTTATTTGATATGCTCAATTTTTTGAATGCGATTGCTCAAAAAGGTCGGGATCCCAATTTTGTCGCTCCTCCGATTCCGACATGTGTGGCCAGCATTATGGCCAATCAAGCTCCTGATCATACACAAGATCCTTGTTTTACCCAGTATAAAAATTTTCTTTGTGGTGTTGTCGCACAGTTAACGCCCTCCGCTGCCAGTGGTACAACATCCGTGGCAAGCATAGTTTCCAGTTTCGTTCAATCCAACGAGAATTTTTTTAATAGAGTGAAAAGATATGTTAATGATTATTTTAATGCCCCAATAGATATTAACAAAATTAAAGGCGATTTACAAAATTTATCTAAAGTAACCCGAGATTTGCCCAGTAACCATGAGATATCCTGGCCCTCTGATGAAAACGCTGCTCTGGAGTTAAATGGTTGTCCTCATATGAATACATTGAAAACTAAATATGCGATATCGTTTTACCCTCCCCCATCGGTTAGCAAATATCCAATAGTCCGTGGTAGTGGAAAACATACTGCGGAGAATTACACAAGAATGTTTTCTTCACTTGGAAACGTTGTTCCTTCTAATGATTTTATTGAGGAAAGAATTGGAAATTTAGAGACGATCGTGAATTATGAACGTCCATCTATGAATATAAGCGAACGTCCATATGAGCAAATAAATAATCTAGTGATTATCACAAATTTGGATGCTATAAAGGCCGATCTTGTTTCTTACAGAGGATGTTATAATGAAAAATTGGGCGTGCTGAAGCAAACGATCGAACAAGATATCAATCATGGATTTATGGATCATCTGTTTGATTATGTCGACATCATGACTCGCCAAAAGGGAAAGTTGACTATTAGTGATGGTAAATATTTATTTTCACAAGGTGTTATTTCTGGATATAAAAATCGTAACCGTCATTTGCAGGATAGTGATATTCATCAACTGGTCGCAAATATTGCTCGGTATTTGCTTCTTGAAACCCTTGATCAAAAGGCAGAACGATTGCAACAATTATTGGGGAAAATTCTTCACGCACCCGAGCATGACCGATTGATTGAACAGCAGATTAATATCAGAGAATTTATCACATCATTATTTTCCGAGCGCAAATATGACTATAAGGCCTATCCAGAATTCCTGGTTTTCGAAAGTTATCAAAATATACTATTACGTGAAGAGCAAGTTGGAAAGTTAAATAAGCTTTATACATTGGTACGGGACGTTGATAGTGCAAATAGTGCAGAAAACCAAAATCTTCCATTCTATACTCAAATGGTAATGGGAAGTGGTAAAACAAAAGTGCTGGGTGTAATTATGGCATGGATGAAGGCAGATGGGGCACATCTATCCCTTACAATCGTACCAAAAGCACTTTTTGAAACAAATATCAGCGATATGAAGAACGATTCATTAAGAATATTTAGACAAAGGACATTGCCAATCGATTTTGATCGTTCGGTAAAAAAAACGTCATTGGAGAATTTACAGCAATTATACATCAGCTTATCAACAGCAATAAAATTGAAAGAGTCAGTGATTATTACCGCAGAAAGTATTCAGTGTATGATGTTGGAGTTTTTAGCACAGTTGGATCGGCTTAATGAAATTGAGATCGGGGGCGTTGGATCGACGGATTTTACCGATCTGTCGAATAGAAATATGATATTAGGCGATATTTTAAATTTATTAAAAAAATATGCAATTGTTACCGTAGATGAAGTAGACATGATTTTTGATCCGAAGAGAGAGGTGAACTTTGCCTTGGGGAAGTTGTCTGGGATTATAAAAAATGATCATATCCGATTGATTAGTAAGCTGTATACTCTATTGGTATCAAAAAAATATTCCATGCCTGATTTACAAAATGTGAAAATTGGCGACGTCGTTAATTTATTAAATAATCAGCAATCATTAATGACCAGTAACGATTATGGGAATCTAATAAAACCGATTCTTGGACGTGAGATTTTTGATCAGTACATATTAACGTGGATAGAAGATCATGGAGACGATGACATTGATAACATTGATAACATTGATAATTCCCAAGATGTGGATGAAATATTATCAGAATTACGTAGTAAGGATATCCGAGATTTCATCATAAATTACTTAACCGGATCAATAGGAGAAGAACTTGGATTACCACCAATTCTCCCATGTTTAGGCGCAGGGAAGCTATTTTGTAGATCTGGAAAAGGAGAACCGACCAATACTATTTTGTTAAGAAATATTGCAAATATACTCGCCCTTACGAGGCATTTAATCAACGATGTTATTCCTGAAACTTTGAAAAAAAATGTTGATGAACATTATGGTCTATCAAAAAAACGATTAGATAAAGTTAAATATGCGATACCCTACATTGCTAGTAACGTGCCCAATGAATCGTCTCAGTTTTCTGATCGCTGGGAAACCATTTGTAAAACGCTGCAAACATACTTTTATAAAGGACTAAATAATGAACAACTTGATGAATTTATGAAATATGTATATCGTGAATATCAAAGAAGAAGAATCTCTTCGTAAAGATGAAGGTATAAGTGAGGCCGATAGTGCAGTTACCAGCGAATATTTACGTACGTTTAAACGAGATTTTGGTATAGATGTTAGAAATCTTGATTGGGAGAAACTTTCTTATGAAACGATTCTTCAATACCGCGAATTAATCAGAACATCATTTGGTGTTTGGCAGCAGCGGGGAGTTATTAATCCATTCATTTTGAGATTCGTTGAGGACATCTTATCAAAATATAAATTTCATACTGAACAACTAAATAGTACTTCCGAAGATTTAAGTAGTTTTTTCAAAAACACAATAGGTTATTCAGGGACTGCAAATGTTAAAGATAAAAATGAATTAGATATGAATTTAGGTAGAGTTATTAATGCACTTCATAATGATGCACTATCACGAAATAAACAGGTAGGTATTTTAGATTTGCAAAGACTAATTGCCTCAGGGAGAAACGTTCCTTCATTCGCCGATTATTATGGATTACTGAGTCCTGAGCAAAAAGCGACCGTTCATGCATTTATTGATATCGGTGCGTTGCTAAAAGGAAAAAATAATCTAGATATGGCCAAAGAAATTTACTCTACGGTTAGAATTTCCAACGAGGAGATAAAAGGGGTCATCTTCTTTGATGACAGAAGTAATAAACTGTCAGTATACACCGAATTTGTAGATGGGCGGGAGACCACAGGAACCATTATCGAGGTTGGTGGAAGTGATGAAAATAAAATAAGAGAACGCACTGGGTATTCTCCAGC
>JADGBS010000039.1:16679-22457 GCA_015231325.1 Oligoflexia bacterium
CATAACCGGAACAGATATAAAGCAAAAAATTCCTTCCGATGCGATCGCCACTATTTCTGATCTAACCACAATTCGAGATTTATTGCAGGGGGGAATGAGGGAGCGGCAATTGATCAACGGGTATCAGGGGATTTATTTTGTTACTACTTCGCCTGTTGCTAAAAAGATAATGAGTGTCATGACAGGATCGGAAATTGTTTCAAATGTGAATACGACGTTAAATGTAGACGATATAATTTTGTATACTGAAATAAAGGATATGGAAAAACGAACAGATAGTGCGTTTAGAAGCAAAAATCAAGAGATAGGGACATATGTCAAAAATTTGGTCTTTAATAAATTACTAGAGACATTAGATATTTCCGCTAGACAGAAAATTTTTAAAATATTTAGAAAAGATATTTTAGTCAAGTCCGTAGACGATGATAATTTTATGTATGAAACATACGTAAACGGGGGGGGCTTCAAGGAAACCCAAGTTGCCTTACATGATGTTGTAGAAAAAAAGTTAGCGCTAGTTAGATCTTTGCAGGAAACGGCAAGGTCACTTGTGGATGGTGGAAATATAATTGACGAAGATAATTTGAGGAGGCAACTCGAGCTGATGACTGTTAATCCCCCCCCTTATGATAGGGCAATGCCTGATAAGGTATATTACGTTGCCGGAGCAAGTGGTCAATTAGATAAAGCGGTCGAGGTCGCTCAGGAGCAAGAACAAGAACAACAGCAAGAACAAGAGCAGGCAAGTCAGATACACCAGAATTTGGAACTAAGAGAGGAGGTCCCCTGGGATATAGATTTAAATAATAGTAATGATTTGGCCTTAGATTCAATAGAAGGCTTGCCCGGCGGAAGTCAAGTCATGCCTTCGTTGCAGTTAATTATGTCAAAGATGCCCAAATTGCATGTAACCATAAATTTTGCTAAAACATTCAAAAGCAAAAAATCATTGCATGAAAAAAATAGTTACCGTTTATTATTAGTGCAAGACAAGCGAGATAGTGAGGCGAGTCGTGCTAATCCTTTTATATTGGTATTGGTTACACAACAAGAGGGGAAAAGAATCGCTGCAATGTTATCTACTCAAGTAGCAGCAAATAATTTTTTTGCCTGCTGGCTTTTAAGTGCCAATGGCCATTTGATTCAGAGTGGATTTGAAAAATTTACCGCTAATATTTATACCAATGAAACATTTATAACTAATTTTGCGCTAGTATCTGCGATAATGCTTAATCCTGTTTTTGCAGAGAAAGGTTACGTGACACCATTAATTGCATGGATTGAAGACAACTTTAAAACAAATAGAGATAGAAAGGATGTATATACTGTCCTCAGGGATCACTATCGTCAAAGTTTTTCGAAATTATCTAGTTCTGTTGCTGAACGTCTTAGTACTTCACCAATAGTTAAAAATTTATTGGCAGGAAAGATAAGTGGACAAAACGTTGAAGGATATGCTGATTCTGAAGGTGTAAAGAATTTTGACAAGATAAAAAAATTGCTTAACCAATTTAAGATGGTGGCAAACAAAAGTGTAGAAGAAGGTGGTCTGGGATTGAATTACCTTGATGAGAATGATGCTCGCTTGAAATATTTTGTCGCAAAATTAAAAAAATTTCTTATGAACGCTAAGCTTTATAATAACGATGATTGTAACCTACATCTTTTAAATTATTTACCGGATGCTAATAAAGCAGAAGCATCCCCAGCGTTAGTAATGAAATCTAATAGTAATGAAGCATTCTCAATGCAGTGGGTTGACGACGATGATGTTACCGGTTTTGAAAAATTAGAGATCCCCCAGGATAAAGTAGGAGTAGTAAAAGCATTATTTGATCAAAATCTAAATCTAATTACTAGTAAGGATGCTCCCTTCATAAGCATATCCGTTGGTAAGTATACTTGTAAAAGCATAGCGGAAGCGGGGGGGCATTTGCATCCGTCGCTACAAGATTGGTTCAATCTTTTCGTTCAGAAGGCGCGGACGGTTATTGAACAGACTAATGGTGCAGCTGGTGACTCCGTTGCAGTGAGCGCTTTCCGCAGGGATCTTTCTTACAAAATATTGCTGAAAGTGATTTTGAAGCAAAATTTACGGGTCAGTAGCGAGGATATCAATAATTTAAATAGATCTCTGTTCGCTATGTTCGCACAACATTTTAATGGCATGAGGTATGATTTCACCAATTATCGTAATAGGATCAAGCAATATTTGCTGGCCCAAGACAATCTAGTATGGGACAGAGATGAAAATAGTGACGGTAGTATTGACGCATTCATTGATGATCATCTAAATGAAATCAAAGAGTGGTTTGCAACAGAAAAAATCAAGCTAGTACGTAAGTACGTACAAGACAAACTTAGAGAGAGCGACGATGTAGGTGCGGAGAATCAGCTTCTGGTGGAAAAGTTTCCCCAAGAACAGAGTGAGGACTCATTTATGACAACTGTGAAAACGATAGCTCACGAGGTTGATAGCAGGGTTATCTTTGCTGATGTTACTTGGAGAAATCGCGAGATCGCGGCCGGAATTGCAGGTAGTAACTAAAATGTGCATTAATACAACTGTACTAGCAAACTTGTTCTGCTGGATGCGCTACAGCGGTGCAGCTGTACCCGTTGCTGCTGGTACAGCTGCTGGTACTGGTAATGCATGGATGCTCTGATCTAGATTTTGGAGCTGTCTAGATGTGGGGGGAACTATATTATCGCCACAATTACTTCCATCACCACTGCCAGCGGCGCCAGCGGCCGCTGCTGCTGCGTTTGCCGTTGCCGCTGACCGTCGAGATTGTTGCTCCGACCTTAGCATTTGACTAAATTTTGGAGAAAAATTAAAAATTTCTTCTAACAACGGTGAATGTTCACCCATTAGTGCTGGAAGGAAAAGGGTATACAGTTTGTAAAAAAGTTCACGATCTACTGGGTCTTCTAATCCAAATTTCAGAGCAATTTTCAGATCACTGATATTTATCGAACGCAGATCGGTGTTTGATTGCAGCGAAGTTTTAAAATTGGTAATTACCTCATCCAAGTATTCTTTTATACATACACATTGGTCATCATCTGGATCCTTTTCCTGCATTTGTTTCAGTTCTTGATCGTTAATTTTAGGATGTATAAGTAATGTTTTAATGTTGTCTTGAATCCGCACCTCATCTGCCTGACCAGTATACATAACTCCAGAATATACCATTGGCATTCGCGTATCAGTTTCTCCAACCATGGTTTGTAGTAAAACTGGCATGAACGGATTATCACTGAAAATTCTACTTCCTTCTCCGCTGCTGAATCGCTGTTTCAATGATTTTTCACTAAAATAAGATGCGGCCACTACCCCGATAGACTCGGCAATTGCTTCTGGATTGGGATCAGAAGGAACGCTCTTATTTCCCCCAGGATTGGCAATCTCCTCAGAATCTTCTTTTCCCGTACTTCGCACCATAATTTTATTTCTTGTCCGCTGGTTATTGCTGATAAATGTGTTAATTTCCTCATCAAAGAATGTGGGATCTGTGTAACTTGCCGCAAAAGTTTTTTCAATCAGCGCGATCAGTTCCTCTAAAATTTTTAAATTGCTAGGAGAAAAGTCGGTGATTCTGGACAGATATTCTTGTTTCCAATTTGGTTGATGAGCATTTAGATAGGCCAGGACTTTTTCATGTGGCAGGGGGTAGATTTCTGGCACTGCCACCGTAAACGGTAATCTGCTTTGTTGCCATAGATGGTACTGGGGTCACTGAGGGGAATACTTTCCACTGCAGGCATGGCAGCGGCGGCAGCCGCAGCCGTAGAACTTACGCTTATTAGAATGAACAGCGATGCAAAAGCAGAGAAAGGTTGTGCATTTGAGTATATTGATCAGTTTATGTGCCATGTATCCCTCCATTATGTCTTTCATCATGTCTTTAAAATACCACATAATTAGTATTACAGTATTCTAACTATTTGCCTAGACGTAGAACATATCTACAGGCGGTGCTCCAGAAAATAGGCAAAAAACAGATATGTGTCAATTTTTGTTTTTAGTACGCTATTTTAGCACTCTATATTGGTTTATAATCGCCACGACGCTTGGTTGTATTAATTTCGTCTCGGAGATTTCAGTATGAATATTAGCAAGATGAATATTAACAAGATGAATATTAGAATGTTACTAGTATTGTATTTATTTGGTTTATGGAAACACGCCCTTGCTAGCGATGCAAGCGCTGGCGGAGTTTTTGTGCCCGCGCAAACATCAATCACAGAAGAAGTCTTGGCAATTCAAAGAAGTGCGAAAGAGTTTCTGTCCAATCCTTTCCGCGATGGAAGGAAAAAACGTAACAGCGCCTGTCCAATGATGGCCACTGCTAACGAAACGCTATTACAAAGGTTAAATAGGGTGTATGTCGCGCTCAAAGATAGTAAATGCGCTAATCGCAATAGAGAGGCCATAGACTCTTTCGGAGGAGCGATAAAGGAGGTGGACAACTTTCTCATTAAAAGAAACGATACCCTTAATGTAGATCCATCCGTCATTGCAGCATCACCAGCATTACCAGCACCATCAGCAGAGACAGGAGTAACAACAACGATAAATGGAGAGCAAAATTTTTCTCTAACTTTGCAACAAACCCAGCAGGCACTAAATGTTCTCTCTAATATTGCCACCAACGAACAATGTGTTTATGACATTCGCGAACGAGGACTAATACCTGTGATTGCGGACATGATTACAAATTTCTCACAGCTATCAATGCTCGCTTCAACACCAAATATTTTAGCAGGGCAACCACTGGGGAATCCTTACGGTATTATGGTGGCAGCAGGAGGAACAGCGGTAGGAAGTATTATGAAAATTATCCACAATCTGTTTAAACCAAAATTTAATTGGGAGAAATTCGAAGACCGTAAACAGTTCGTTGATTTGGTTTGCTCTTTCTATAACACTAGAATGGAACTGGAAAATATGCAATTCTTTCGAACGAAAACAAAGGAAGACTTAATTCAGTATGATACTGCGAAAAAAATTGAAGAACGTATTGAAAGAAAATTACAAGAACTGGGTGAGTTACAGCAGTTGCAAATTGGAAGGGCCATGGGAGTAAATTCTGGTGATAGAGGAGATGGGTATCTGGTTTTACTTAATGATTTAGCAGCGGTGATTAAGGAACTTACGCTCCCTACTTTTGGAGAAAAGGTGGAAGAAGATATGCGTCCAGAGGTAAGTGCTGCCTACGCCCGTTTTCGCCAGGTAGTTCCGCGAAACATAGCAAAGATTAAATATATTCTGCAAAGATTTGATTTGGATGCAAATGCACATCCTTTACTCGACCTGGAAGGCGATAGGAATCTTCTTCTAAGTGAAACGCTCATTCCCTTATTGCGCGGAAAATCCGAAAAAGAAATCAGTAGAATACTACTCACCCCTCTATTAGAAATTCAGGCAGCATTGGAGGACGAGAAAATGGTTGCAGAGAATACAAACATTTCCGGAACCATTTACAATGTCGTTACCGAATTGGCCCAATTAAAAAAGGAAATCGTTGAAAATCTAGAAATATTAGCGGGATTAATTGAGCATCAAAATTATGTTGCCAGTGATGAAGGCTCATTTATCCGTCAATCGATAATCGAAAGCTATGATAAGACCCAAGCAATGATTTTTGGGGTGTGTAGGAAATTTTGTGTAGGATAGGCAAACTTATTTATCGGTCATATAATTTTCACAGGAGTGTAAATATGACCGATCTAAGAAAAGAGTCCCCTAGCGACGAGACAATGACCGAGTACTGG
>JADGBS010000003.1 GCA_015231325.1 Oligoflexia bacterium
ACTCAGTGTACTCTTTAACCTTGACCTCTCGTTTTTCTAAGCGATCAATCTCGTCATAAATTTTCTCCAACTCATTGGTATCAGTAGCACGATAATATTTTGCGGAAGTAATACTAGCTATATCTTTAAGCAAGGCCTCATCAATTTCTACATCAAAGTAAACGTATCTTTTCCCAAAAATGGTATCTTGCAAAAATGGCGCTTTTCCTTTAGTTCCCACACCAATGGTATAAACCTTGATTCCGAAAACCTTCGCTAATTCAGCGGCCTTAATTGGATGTAGATCTCCCGCATTATTACCACCATCAGTTAACAAAATTATCACTTTAGATTTTGCTGGCAAATTTTTAATACGATTCACCGCTGTACCAATTGCCGAACCAATAGCAGTGGCATCACCTGCCATCCCAATCTCTACTTTTTTCAAAAATTCTATCAATATTCCGTGATCGGAAGTAAGAGGACATTGAGTAAAGGCCTCTTCCGCAAAAACAACCAGTCCCATACGATCCTCGGGACGCTTCTTGATAAAATCTCCCACTACTTTTTTCACCACTGTCATCCGGGTAACTGCTTCTCCCTCTAGACGAAAATCCAATGCCCGCATGGAACCTGAAGTATCCAGCACCATCATGATATCCACGCCCTCAGATGTTATTTCAGAAAATTTTCTCCCAGTTTGTGGTCTGGCAAATGCCAATACCAACAGCACTAACGCCAATACACGTAAAACCAACAAAATTTTTCGTGGATGCCATTTAGGTAGCGCAGAAATTCCCTTTAGAAGACCTAAATTGGAAAAACGGATTCTTCCTCCTCCCAAATGTTGAAAACGAATCACTGGAATAATCAAGAATAGCAATAACAAATATTCTGGGTTTGCAAATTTAATCATATTACAGACTCCTCATCATCGTTACCAGCAGCGTTCCTAGCAGCGTTACCAGCATCATTTTTCGCGACAGCGGCCGTACCTGCCACTACTTCCGCCACTTGATCTTGAGGTCTACTTTTATCCACAAAAGCATATGCCTTTTCAAAGATACTTTCATCAGCATCTCCTACTGGTTTTAAGTCTGTGAATTTAACCAAATCACAATTTTCAAGAAGTTCCAACAGTCTTTGCTTTAGACCATCATCTATTATACTTTTATTATTTAATTGCGATCTTATCTCCTCTAATGTCATATCAGTGGCAGCTAAGGAAAATTGTTCTTCTATGTAGGTTCGTAAAATAGACGACATCGTAAAATAGTACATTTTGGCCTCATACGATGACTGCTGCGATGAGCGTTGCAGTTCTCTTAAATCCTGGAATGCCTTTTGCCATGGAGAAATCAGAGGCAACGGGACAGCTTTTCTCTGCCGTTGTCGCCAGTATACAAAATAAAAAATTACTCCTGCAATTACAACTATTAATAAAACGATACCCACCCATTGTGCACCACCAAATTGCATTGGAATAATTTCAATATTTTTAATGTCGCGAATATCTTTCGCCTTTCCTTTATCGCCATCACCCTTATCCTTATCGTTGCTTCCCCCTTTCGCACTGGTCGTATTGGCGCCAACACCATCTTGCGCCTGAATTTCTATAAAGATTTCTGCGGTTTTGACCACCTTTTTTTCAGCATTAGCACCATATCTAGATTCCAAAGCAGGGAGAATATAAGACCCGCTCAAATCCGCAACCAGTTTGTACCATTTTTTATAAACAAGGGCACCTTCCTCCTCTTTTACAGGATCCTCACCAAAGTCAATAATCCGCAATCCGTTAACCTCACCTACGATCTCCGGCATGGTCGCTTGTAATTTTTTATCAGTAATCAAAGTCACCGTTAGTACTACTTCCTCTCCGATTTTCGCCACCGCTTTGTTCACTTCCGCCTTGATCTTTGGCGCGAGCGCGGACGCGGGAGCAGAGGTTGTTGCAAGCAACGAAAGCGACAAACAGCAACTAAAACAGCAACTAAAAAAATAGCTCAAACAATAGCTCAAAATAATTACCAGTGTATGCCTCATCTTTTCCATTTTTTACTTTACCTTATCCAAGAAAAGTTTCACATCTGCGGTCTTCAAAGTTTCATCAATTAATTTTTGATATAACTCCTGCTCTTTGTGATGGCGATAATCGGCCATAACTTTATCCTTAATTTGCTCATAGGAGTATTCCTTTCCGGCATTTTTCTTTCTAATTTTAAATATAAAGTAATCACCGCCAGCAAGAATCGGCGCAGTCACTTTTCCCTCGTCGCTCGCTAAAATTGCTCTTGTCAATTCTCCATCTTTGCTTGTGCCCACTATAAAGGGACGATCTGCACTAATAGCTGACACATAGACCCCTCCCTTTGCTTTACTCTCCTCGTCCTGTGAATATTTTTTTGCTAGTGCTGCAAAATCTGCGCCTTTTTTATTGGCCTCTTTAAAAACTTGTTCACTGACATTTTTTTCTTTTACTCTGATGAATGAAACCAAAGCATTTTCGCTGCTGCTAAACATTGATTTATTGGCAGCAAAATAATTTTTCACATCGCTCTCATTTGCCACTACTTTATTTACCACCTCTTGATCTATAACGCTTTTAACTACCAACTCTCTGAGAATACGTTCCTGCATCTTACGAAATTTTGGCGCTTCATCAACTTTGAGACGGATCCCCTTTTGATATAACAAAAAATCAGAAACATATTTTTTAGCAAAATTAACTTTTTCTTCCCCTTTTCCAAAAGAGTCACGAATTACCGCTGGAAGTTCATCTAACGCCTCATTAATCTCATGCAAATAAATATTTTTTTCTCCAACTTTTGCAACGACCTCTCCACTTCCACTTCCGCCACCACTGTTACTTTCGCCCATACCCAAAGAGGTTGATTGTTGCAAAGCATACTTAACCTCAGAAAATTTTTTAAGTTTTTCGAGCAACGATACTATCTGCCTCTTAGCATCATTTTTATAGACGGTAGAATGATCAAAAATCTCTACCAAATAATACCATCCCAGTGCCCGCTCATATTCCATGGTTTTTTCGTAGAGCTCAGCGATAGTATAACAAAGTTTAGCTTTACTGGAGTCATCCAACTCCCTTCCCACTCTCCTGAAAAATTCTTCATAGTAGCTAATCGCCTCGGATAACATTCCTACAGTTTGCAACTTATTGCCATTTTCTCGTAAGAATGACAACTCGTTTACCCGCGCATCATCCCCTCGTTTTGAGTAATAAACTAACAAACCCAATAACAATCCAACTCCCAGCTGAGTGCCGATTATCAACCACATCCGCTTATCAAATATTTTCCTTACTACTCTGGGATTATTGCTGCCACCCATCCCTGTATTCTCTGTATTCATGGTATTCATACGTGCTCTTATGTTCATTATTTATCCTCTAGCTTTACGACGCTCTCTACTTCTAAAAAATTGAATAATTGGATTGATATATGACTCGCCTGTGTTAATTTGTATAAGATCTATCCCGTTAGAACGAAAAAAATCTCGCTGCTGTTTTTGATTTTTATGCGCACGATTTTTAAAGTCATGTAAAAATCTATTATTTCCGGTGTCTAATAGAATAAATTCCCCTGTTTCTGCGTCCTCCAATTCTATGTACCCAACGTTAGGAAGTTCCATCTCTTTAGGGTCGGTAACTGCAATAGCAATCAAATCGTGTCGATGTCCGCTCACCTTCAGCTGTTGATCAAAACCTTCACCTTGAAAATCGGAGATTAAAAAAGTAATCGCTTTCCTGCGCAACACTCGATTTAAAAATTTCAAAGGAACATTAAGATCAGTCTGCTTCGTTGCAGTGTGATAAGGGTACGTCAAAATATCGCGGATAACCGTCCACACATGCCCTCTTCCCTTCTTAGGTGGCAAGTAGTGTTCTACCCGATCGGAGAAAACGATCAAACCTACCTTGTCGTTATTCCTCAACGCCATATAAGCGAGCAGGGCAGCAATCTCGGCCGAAATCTCGTTTTTAAATTTTGCGACAGTTCCAAAATTAGATGAAGCAGAGATATCCACCACAAACATCACCGTCAACTCACGTTCATCACGAAAGAGTTTTACGTAGGGGTGGCCCATCCTGGCAGTAACGTTCCAATCAATGCTTCTGACATCGTCCCCCAATATATATTCTCTAATTTCATCAAATTCCATTCCTCTACCACGGAATGTACTTTGATATTCACCTGCAAGGGAATCGCTTACCAAGTGCCTCGCACGAAACTGAATTCCCTTAATTTTATTGATCAATTCTTTATCTAAAACTGAACCGACCGATACTGAGCTAACCATACTAAATCCTCCAAATGACCTGTCATTAAGGAACATCGACACGGTCAAAGATTTTTTTCAACAAGTCATCCGAATTCAAATCTTGGGCCTCTGCTTCATAAGAAACAATAACGCGATGCCTAAAAACGTCGTAAGCGATAGATTTAATATCTTGAGGAGTAACGTAACCGCGACCGTGCAAAAATGCATAAACTTTGGAGGCCTTCACTAAATTGATCGAAGCACGAGGAGAAGCACCATATTCAATTAAAGTTCTTAACTCTTTTAATCCGTAGTGTTCTGGATTCCTTGTAGCAAAAACAAGATCGGTAACATAGCCATATAATTTTTCATCGACAAAAATTTGATCGATGACATTTCTCAACTCCATAATTCGTTCAGGAGTCAGTACTTTTTTGATCTCAACTTTTCCTGCTTCGCTCGACATTTTGCGAGTGATCTGAATCTCTTCCTCTTTACTGGGATACGATATCTTTACTTTAAGCATAAAACGATCGACTTGCGCTTCTGGCAATGGGTAGGTCCCTTCCTGCTCAATTGGATTTTGAGTGGCCATCACTAAAAATGGCGCTGGTAAAATAAATGTCTGGTCACCAATGGTTACCTGTTTTTCTTGCATCGCTTCTAACAATGCGCTCTGCACTTTTGCAGGAGCTCGGTTAATCTCGTCTGCCAAAATAATATTCGCAAATAGCGGACCGCGCTTAACACTAAAGCTGCCATCACGAGGAGAATATATTTGAGTTCCCACTAAATCTGCGGGTAATAGGTCTGGCGTAAACTGGATTCGACTGAAATTCGCATCAACTGCTTCTGCCAACGCCTTCACGGCAGTGGTCTTGGCCAACCCTGGAACACCTTCCACCAAAATATGACCATCACCTAAAATTCCTATTAGCAGTCGTTCTACCATTGTTCTTTGTCCAACTACCTTCTTACCGATTTCATCCAAAACCTGGGCAATAATTGGATACTCTTTATTCACCTTTTCTGTTACTTGCTGTACACTCAAGCTCATCTAAATAACCTCCTGAAATATTTCCGTTTAATTATTCGTTTAATTATCTGAATTGTTCAAAAATCTCTCTATTTCACGTCGATAAAAACTCAATTCTTCCTCTTTCAAACATTCTCCTCCATAACGGATACGCTCTATCGACCGCTCCAACTCACGCTTACGCTCATCATCGATCGCAAATTCACCAAATTTTTTTACCCTTGATTCCATGCCTACGTAAAATTCCAGCAAAGAAATCTCGTAACTTTTACGATCACTCTTGGTGCGCTTGTTCGCCACATCCTCATAATAAATTTGTTTTAGTTCTTCGACTGCAACTTTTCTTTCTCGCTCCTGAGGGGAGAGAAAATCTTCTCCTAGTCGCTTTCCCCTTTCATGGCGGTAAAATTTATACCACCAATAAAAACTCGCCATTAAGATCAGAAGGACTAGACCACCCAACAATATCCACCACCCACGACCAGTGTCTGACCCAACAACCACTGCAACACTAATACTGTCAGAACGAGAGTAAAGCGGATGCTTCTCTAGTGCCTGCTCCCCAAAAGACCTTGCCTGATAAGCAACCTCGCAAGGGCCCAAAATAACGCTGTCCGTGTTCGTAGCCGTTGTGCCTATTGTACCCGTACCAGATTTCAGCTTCCCTTTATCAAAGCGTACCTTGAAATCATACAATAAGATTGAGGTATTATCACCCTCGCTGTAAGAATTGGAGGAAACGTTCTCTTGCACAAATCCCTCCGGAAGAGTCAGTCGTGGCACCCTCATAATGTAGCGATCCAACGCCCCCTTCCACTTTACTTGTAATTGCACCGTGACTACATCACCATCCAACAATGACGATTCCGGCCCACCAACCCCTTTCCCCTTACTGAGGGGCAACATCTTTATTTCCGGCGGAATCAAATCTTTAGGAATGAACTCGCTTGCATCGCTGGTCGGTGCAGTGGCAGCAGCGGCTGAAGCAGCTGCTGCTGAAGCGGCGACGGCTGCCGGAAGCTCCGTTCCTGCCTGCTTAAATGCCAACAGGCGCGTTACCCCGCTAATGACCTCTGGAGTATCCCAGTTGTTAGCACCGCGAAAAATTCCGACCAATCGCCAGTCAGGAGAAATCAAGTAAATACTCGGCACGGCGCTAGACTGATAAACCTTACTCACCTCAGAATTGACATCGTGAAAATTCGGGAAAGTAATCCTCTTTTCGCGAAGAAAACGCTGAATTCCTGGACGAGCTTGATCTCCTTGATCAACGGTAACTCCCACTACCGAAAAATTTTTGTCTTTCTGCTCTTGATATAAACTCTCCAGCGATGGCATCTCTTGCACGCATGGACCACACCACGTCGCCCAGAAGACGACCCACAACCATCGTCCCTTGTAATCACTGAGCTTACCTACCTTACTACCATTTCCGGCCCCGTTCAAAACCATCGGCAACTCAAAATCGCTGGCCGGCACATTCAAGATATTGAAACCCATTTCTTGTAAAAGACCAAACAACTGTGATGGCTGCGACGGGTTTGAGATAGGGGTCTGAGCAGTGGCCGCCGTGATCGTAATAAGGGCAAGAACACCAACCAGTGTTTCAGCGAAAAAATTCACCACTTTTTTAATAATAAACATTTCGAGGTATCTCCAAAATATTGTAGACGTAAATCCGTGAAAAAAACTCGGATAATAGAAAAACCCCTCTTTATGGATTTAATTCTAAATTTAAAGATGTCAAGGTTGAATTATAGAATAACCAGATCAGTTCAGCAATTTTCGCTCAACTTCGCTTTTATTACGGCCTTCTTCGGCAATTGCAAAGAAGAAAATATTTTAAGAGATTTTGAACTGCAATAAAAATTTCTTAACATTTATAACTTTGATTTATACTTTACAATTCACGTGGCCGTACACGATGGCCATACACGGTATTGAGACTTAATATTATACTGTTCGAAATCGTAACGACGATGGAAACTTATGAAAATTATGAAACTTATGAAACTTGAGAGAATAGCAATGGCCTTCTTTTGTGGAGTAAGTTTGTCCACAATAACCATAAAAACGGAGGCAGCAGCACAAAGGCTGCACAATAAAACACCACAACGACTAGTGTTGCCAGCTGTTAATTCGACAGTAAGCGCTGCTACAGTCAAAGATTTGGAACTAATTTCTGACATATTAAGACGACCTCCGTTAAATAAAGCTATGATTGAACAATTATTAGAACACGGAGATGTAGAAGTAGATAAACTTGTTGCTCTACACGTTTTGACTAATCCGGATTCATACAATCATCCACAATGGGTGGAAACTTTACTTAGAAGAAATTCGCCAGAAATTGATTATACGCTTGCATGGTTGGTGTTGACCAATCCTCAATGGCAAAAATGGCCACAATGGATAGATGTCTTACTTGAAAGAAGAAATCCAGCAACAGATTACGCGCTTGCTTGGTGGACACTTAGTCAGGTCCATTGGGCCGAGCACCCTGAGTGGGTAGAAATACTGGTCAGAAGGCAAAGTGACCAACTAGATGTCGTAATAGAAAGAATGCTATTGCCGCAACCATTTTGGGAAAAAAACTCCTATTTACAGGTCCTTGCAGGAAAACAATTACATGAATATACACCCATTACTGTAATTGATCTGCGCGCAGGGATCACACGCGTTGACAACAAATTAAGGTTGTTCATGGACGACAAACGAAGACTGGGAAATACTGCCGCCCGAAAAAAAATGATGTATGACCCGGATGCCAGCATCATTTTTTCGAAGGCCGCAGCATACTCAGCACGCTCTAGTGATCGAAAACGAACGCCAGTCTTATCAGAAGTTGATACTTTTGATTTTTAAAACAGTTTATATCCCTTATATTCCCCCATGCGAATGCCAGTCATTTTCTCAAACAAATCGGAAACTGCCAATCCAATGTTTTTCCACTCAAACTTAATCCTTAATTTCAAAATATCTACTGGATTATAATGCTTGCTAATCCAATCACTCATTATTTGAGGATGAGTATCCCTAAAAGGGTACAGACCCCAAATTCTTCGATACTCGAATGGACTGATCTTCTCATTACCATTGCTATCGTTGCTATCATTGTGATAAAGGCCATCCATTAGGGAAATTTTTTTCTTCATAATCATCTGCTCTCGGGCCCAACCGTAATGAAAAATGCGTGCAGCAATTAACCTAGAATGGATTTTACTATTGTTACTTTTTCTAAATCCCTGCGCATCCAACCAACTTTTAATTCCCATATAATTACGAATGGTTCTTACTTCTCTTCTATAGGTATTTCGGGTATGTTTAACAATATCCACATTGCCATAAAAATGCAAAAAGTTAAAAACCAGTCCCTCGATATTTGTCTCTTTTTCCATACAGTTTATCCCCTCTTCGATCAATGACAAGTCATTTTCGTGAATCACTTCGTCTGCTTGGATATATTGACAATACTTTCCCTTGCACTCCCTCAAAGCAATATTGGTTTGTTCTGAAAGAATCAGACCGCTTCCCTTTTTGATGCTCCGAGGATCCCAGTAGGATCTAATAATACGTATCTTTTTATTTTTTGTATAAAAGTGATCACGCAACAGTTGATAAGTTCCGTCATCATTTTTTAGACCTGGATCATCAAAACCAACGTTGACGATAATCTCATCACAAAGCGGTACTATGCTATTGATGCTCTCTACTACTGGATATCCCAAGGTAATCCCATTTTTTATAAAGGTAAAACCAGAGATAATGATATTTTTTCTTACATTTTTTACATATTTATTTATTATCATAACTAATATAAGTATAATGGATTCGAAATGAGGGCAAACATTAATAAAAAAATTATTTCACATATTCTGATTGTAAAATATCGCGCTTTGGGTGACTCACTTATTGGATTGGGCACCATCGCTTACATCAAAAAATTATATCCCCAGGTACACGTCACTTATGCCATCCCCAACTGGATTGTGCCACTATACACTAATTTACAATCCTCTGCCGATCAAATAATACCGCTCTCTTTAGAAAATTTAAGGGGATGGTGGAAAACCTATCTTTTGTTAAAACGTTTAAATCGCTTAAATCGCATAGATTTAATATTTGAATTTCATCAAAACGGCCGTAGCAAATATTTTTTTAATCTCTTCTCGAAGTTACACTATATACGCTATCTTTTTCATAACCATCATCAGAGTATTCCCGCTCCAGCAATCCAAAGAGATCTACAAGGCATTGCCGCTCTGTTACCCATCCCTGCCCCCCCTAATTATCTTGATTATCCACCAAGAGTCCACATCAAAAATATTACTAACACTAACAATAGCAACGGCCTCCTCGATAAGAAAACGATTAAAGTTATACTCGGAATAAGCGCCACGCGCCAGAGTAAAATTTGGCCTATAAATTATTTTTTAGAGCTGGCAGAATTGCTTTCCGCTAATAAACAGTCTGCACATAAAGATCAGTGCTGGGAATTTTTAATTCCTCTATCCAATAGCGACCACGATCAGTTCCTCGAAGCAGAAATAAAACGAAACGCAATCAACAGAATATGCTCCCTCAATTTTGTGAAAGTGGGACTGGCGGAGTTACCGCTAATCATTGCCGATTGCGATATCTATATTGGTAATGATAGTGGTATCAAACACCTAGCGGTAGCATTAAATATTCCTACATTCACCTTTTTCGGGCCAGAAGACCCTGAAGAATGGCATCCATACAATAGTACACAACACCAATATTTTTTTGTAGCAGATTTGGTATGCAGAACAGCGAAATTGCATTTTTGCGGCAAAGACAAATGCGAAGATCATAAATGTTTAAAAATGATCTCAGTACGAGAGGTTTACGACAGAATATGCAAATACGATAATTGAACATGATAATTGAACATGATAATTGATTAAAGTTCTTTCTTCTTGTTTCCGAACGTATTTCCAAACGGTTTTTGGGTACAAAACTGGTGTTCGGATGATAGGAGGCAAAAGAAAATGGTAAGATCAATTCGTGATATTCTATTAATGTCGTTAATTTATCGTTTTAGAGGAAACATTATTGAAGATCTTTACAGCATCGCCAGAGGAGATCTCATTTTGGGTCCACCTAGCACCTATAGCGGATGGGCAGCATGGTATGCGAATATTCCGTTGGTAAATTTAAACCGCTCCGCACCTATCGACGATGAAAAAGTAGACGCGATATACCAACAAGTTATGGCAAAAAAATAAAATCATTCATTTTCATCCTTTTCATAGCAGCTTTTCATCGATATGAATTTGGTGAAGACGTGTTGTCGCTGGTTCAAAAGTAGTCGCTACTAAATTTGCAGGCCTTCCAGCAAAGTTTAATTTTTTCAAGTGAAATACCATTAACCTCATGATATTTTTGCCGATATAAATTTCTAATATGTGCCTCAAACGAGGGCAATTCATGTTCACGTTCATTTTCACGTTCATGTTCGGGGCCATGTCGCACCACCAAAGTCATCGGAACTAAGTTATTACCATCTACTGGTGGCTGAACATATGATTGTTGCAAAATAGGCACTAGTCCCATTTTTTCAAAAAATGCCTGTCGCCGACTACGAACTCGCTTTTCTTCTTCAGTGGTCGCCAAAGATAAAGAATCGATTTCCGCCCACAGGGGAATTTGTTCATCAAAAGCAAGTTTGATGGTACCTAAAGCATAGGCGGCCTCTACCAGACGCTCACCAAATCCTTTACCTCGATAGTTAGGATCGACAGCTAAATAGACAATAAATACTGAGTCTGGATTTCGCAACAAATGAACATTAATGAAACCTACCAAATTCTGTCCATCGCATGCGCGCAGCATTAATGCTTTTCCAGAAGAGATTCCTCGACAAATTACTGCTGTTTCCTCCGTCTCCTCAGGGGGAAAGGAGGCGTGGTACAAAGACCACAATTGCTCATCTGCTAAAAGTTCTTGTGCAGTCAAATTTTTAGTTTCCATAAATATGTCCTCCATAAGTATACTCGATAGGTGTACCCAATATGTGTACTTGATCAAGTGATACAATCTAAATATAGCAGATAAATTAGTCAAAGGTTTACTGATTACCACATTTGATTATTTACCCAAGTAATTGATTTCCTAAGTGTTGACAAAATATTTTAGATGCGTTGTTTCAGTAATATCCAGAATATCCGGAAGATGCACTAGACTTGGGAGTCGATCGGAGCCAATCGGAGTTAGTAATCTTTAGTTAATTTTTTTATACTGGAGTTTTGTGCATGAAAAAAAATCTATTATCCCCTTTTATGGCATTTATGGCCGCATTTCTCCTTCTTTTTTCCCTTAATCTGTTTGCAGCAGCAGCACCAACAACAGGCGCCGCAGACATTGAAATCGAACAAGCTTATTCAGAATGGTTACAATTTCAACAGAATGCCACCATCGCGGTGGCCCAAAAGATCCGACAGGACGGCATACAGGAAAGAATCGTTGAGACAAAGCTTAAAACGTTACACTGCTTGGGTGAAAAATTTGATGAAAGAATCGACGGATATATCACTATGTGAATAGTTGCCGATTATATTCAAAAGCTTTTTAACATAGCTACTCAGGAAAAAAATCTCAATATTGCCGATGATGCGTTGAGTTCGTTGTATCAGGCGTGTGAAAAATTAGGTCTTCACCATAGTGGCATAGATGCTGATCCCGTCGCAGCAACTGCAGAACTTGATAGCAAATTCTTAGAAAAGATAGCAGAAAAACATGGTAACACTTCAGCGGCCTATCGGATAATTTCCACCCATATGAGTGGTTATATGCTTTGTGGAAAGAAAGTTTATACTGGAATAGGCGCTGCGGCCGTACTTGGTGCAGGAATAACTTACTACGGCAGAACATGCATTACCCCGTTTGGTAAGGCGTATAGCATTTTAGCTCCATCCTTGGACCTTAAATATATTGGAATCGGTGTTTCCCTATATCGAGACAACATGGAAGAATCCCCAATCTACAATCATTTACAAAAAATTCCTATCATCGGAATAAAAGGACGCATATTTAGTGAGCTCATCGCAGCAGCAGGCGTGGGGAGACTCGGTCGTGGAAATTGTAGTACTCCCTCAAGAGTTGAAGGCCATGGCGGTTGTGAGAATGCATGGGGATTGGGCGCTGAGGCCTTCATGGGCGTACAAGCGGGAGTTATCACCATGATCCCAAAACTTGCATGCCAACATAAAACACAAAAAATTCTCAACTCCATAGCTAAACTGATTAGCGATCCTGGATACGCAGATCTGATGGGCCGTACTGCGCCAACGTTCTAGAGGATAGGAGAATATAATATGCACAGGTCTTTATTATTATTATTGTTGCTGTTGTTATTATTACTATCTTCTTTGGTAACGGCTTCAGCGCCTAATGAAGGTTCAACATGGAGTTTTTTTAGTTCTTTTCGTAGCAAAGTAGTACCGCATATTGATAATCCCAATGAAGAGACCATAGATTATTTAGTGCGATCTAATCGTTTACCGGAAGCACAAAGTTTTATCAGTAAAGGGTGTCGTTTTAACCATAGAATTATTGCAGAAGTACTAAAGCGGTTGCCTTCAAGTGAGTCATTATTATTACTGGATACGATCATCAATTGTCCTGTGTTTGACCCTAATGCGCCATGCGATGTGCGAGGAAATACCTTAGCAATGCGACTTGCAGGGATCGCCGTTGGCATTAGGGAGATACCTGAAATGTTGGCACGGATAATAGACCTTCCGGAATTTGATCCCAATGTCACCAATCGATTAGGGGAAACGTTGGCAATATCTATGATTAGGTATGCAAAAGGAGATGGCCTAGAAGCTGTTTTGGGGCATCGTCTATTCAATCCCAATATCGCCGATGTTAGTGGTAGCAGCGCAGCGATGCATGCATTGGAATTGAATCAAATGAAATCATTTCATTTGATTTTTAATCACCCGCAATTTTCTATCGACGATAACAGTGGATATGTGAACATTCATAGGCATGATCTTTTTATTCTTCTCAAAAACCTCAACCAAAAAAAGTATTGGCCAGCGATGCGACAGCTCGATCCAGAGCGCTACGATCGAGAGATAATTACGCCGAGTCTTGCACCACTGAAGCAGTTGGTAATTAGTCAAGTTCCGGATTTAGCGGAACAATTTAGTGATTTCGATGGTGGCCCTAATTCAGACTCGCAGATACGGCCATCTATTACTACTACTACTACTACTGCTGCCGCTACTTGTGCTTTGTGCCTTTCCGACATCGTTGAATCAGCACTGGCAGATGGATCCGTCATACTGACCTGTTGTGATCGCATCATTTGCGCTCAGTGCATTGATGCATTCAAGAGACATATCCTGAGTTCTCACGGAACACAAGACATCACTTGTCCCAATTGTGCAAAAGCAGTAACTAATACATTTTTAAGAAAGTTAGGTTTTTCGCCTGATGAATTTATAAAGATTAAATTTTCCAGACTTATGAGCGGACTAGAAAGGGTTCCTGGGTTTAAACATTGTTTAACCCCCAACTGTCCAGGAGGTAAGATGCTTACGGGGGGGCTCCCTGAGTGGTATACCTGTCCGCTTTGTGAACGGGATAGTTACCTACAACCGGGAGTCCAAATAAAAATGCCAGGTTTAAATGAACAGTTTCGCCCTTGTCCATATTGTTACTGCCTTTACGACAAGGATCAGCAGTGCAGTCACGTTACTTGTGTTAACCCTAGTTGTAGGAGAAACTTTGACTTTATCCGCGGAAAAACGGAATATGGTCCCGAACCACACGGAGGAGGATGGGGCGGCCTACCAGCGATTTATCCCACAAATGGGTTAATGGCACCTAGGCTCTACTTAGTGCCAGGTGATATAGATCCTGAAACCGGAGATATCGTGCTCGTAGGTAGGAAGTTGTATTAACCTTTACCGATACCGAGGTCCGCTAGCTCGGTCCATCTTGCGTATAGACGATCAATCTCTTTCTGCGTTAGATCCATTTTTTTAGAAATTTCTGTAAGCAAAGTCGGATTGTTGGCGCTTTCTGGACGTGAACTTTCCTCAATCAATTTTGCCAGTAGTTCCTCAGCATGTAAAATCGCTTCTTCCATACCTTCAAATTCTTTTTGCTCGTTAAAACTGAGTTTTTTCTTTTTCTTAGCAGTACTAGCAGTATTAGCAATCTGTGGCGTTTGCACGACACGATCAGTATCTCTTTCCAGATCTCTTTCCAGATCTCTTTCCCGGTCTCTTTTCTTATACCATTCTTCCCATTGGTTCAATCCTTCAAAGGAAAGGATCTGTTTACTCCCTTTTGTACTTTTTATACTTTCATCAAACGCCAATATCTGCGACGCCACCTGATCCAGAAAATAACGATCATGAGAAACCAATATTACCGCACCACGAAAATCTTGAAGGACATCTTGCAAAACATCAAGAGTGGCCAAATCCAAGTCGTTGGTAGGTTCATCGAGAACCAAGAGATTTGCTTTTTTCAACATTAACCGGGCAATCAACAAGCGTGCCTGCTCTCCACCTGAAAGCCGCCCTACCGGTATATCCAGCTGTTCTTTGTTAAAGAGAAAACGACTTAAATAACCAATCGCATGTACCTTAGCGCCTTTATAATCCACGTAATCACCATCAGGACATACCGTTTTAAGAATAGTAAGATTAGGATCTAGACACTCTCGGTTTTGTTCAAACCAAGCGACCTGTAATTGGTCTGACCGAAAAACTTCACCTGTATCTGTTTCCTCTTCGCCAATCAAAACTTTAAGTAAAGTCGTCTTTCCGCAGCCATTTGCTCCTAACAATCCGATCCTACTTCCATAAGTAATCAGCAAATCCAACGGAGGAATAGCTGGGATAACCACTTTTTCTCCATACGATTTACTAATACGGTTAGCAGCAATTAATTTTTTAGGGCCCTTGTCTGCTTCTTGAAAATCGATACGCAATTTAAGTTTTTGATTGCGATAACCCAGTTCTTCAACCTCCTTCTCCAACTCGTATGCACGCTCGATCCGCGCTTGTTGCTTGGTACTACGTGCTTTTGCTCCACGCGCTAACCACTCGCTCTCTCTTCTCAAGGTATTTTTTAATTTAGTTTCCGCATGTTCTTGCGCAGAAATAGTCTCTTCTTTGAGTTTTAAATAAGCGAGGTAATCACCTTTGACTTGCAGCAGACCTCCGGGATTCCTCCGGTCTAATTCAATGATCCGATTGGAAACTTTTTGTAAAAAAACGCGATCGTGAGTAACCGTAAGCGTGGAAAACCTGGCCGTTGATAAATAATTTTCTAACCAATAAATCCCATCGATATCCAAATGATTGGTGGGTTCATCTAAGAGCAAAAGATCCGGCCGCTTTAACAATTCTCTGGCCAATGCCACCCTCTTTTTCCATCCCCCGGAGAGCGAACTAATCAACGTCTCAGCGGGAGGCAACGCCAATCTAGAAATAAGCTCATTTGCCAAGGACAGATCTTCCCAATTATGAGGATCTTTTACATTCCCCAAAATCGATGATTGCACACTATCGTCGCTATTAAACGACGGTACCTGTTCGAGGTAAGCGATACGAAGCCCCTTCTCCAACGAAATGGACCCCTCCTCAAGATTTTCCACACCCGCCAAAA
This sequence comes from Oligoflexia bacterium, assembly GCA_015231325.1. Taxonomy (GTDB): domain Bacteria; phylum Bdellovibrionota; class Bacteriovoracia; order Bacteriovoracales; family Bacteriovoracaceae; genus JADGAN01. The sequence goes on from JADGBS010000003.1 coordinate 15,950, forward strand.
TTCTCAGTAAAGTCGATTTTCCTGCACCATTTGGTCCGATCAGGCCGATTCTTTCACCAGACTCAATAGAAAATGTCAGTCCCGTAAAAAGTGGACGTGAAGAAAATGATTTTTTAAGTTGGTAAGCATTTACTAGTATTGACATAAATTGATTGTACCAGCTAACAAAGTGTTTGGGCAAACAAACCATCCTAAAGAATAGAACAACAAAAAATAATTTATTCTCCTAATTGCGATTTGTTCATCTTTTATTGGAATGTAATTAAAAAAGAAGCTCTTGTCTTCATCTATTCCACGCGCAATCAGTGCCAGTGCTACCCGCTGGGAATATTTAATCGCATAAACCAATAGTGGAAAAAGCATATAAAACCTTTTGAATCTACTAATTCCTCTAAACCGCATGACAATCAATATGCGCTCACTCTCTTCCCGTAATTGTGTCATAGCATTTATGGCGGCCAGCAGTACATAGGCCACTCTCACCTTACCTTGCCAACTAGCTCTACCCTTTTTCGAAGATGCCCAACTCAATATCAATTGTTCTAGGTCAATTACGGTGGATGCACTAACTGAAATCAACGTTAAGAAAAATAATCTAATGAAATTATTTAAAGCTAAATCTAGAATTTGATGATGAGACTGCTCCGTAGCGGGATACAAAAGATTTAAAATAAAGACCGAGGAACTCAGCATAAAAACGGCGATGATTATCTTCAAAAAAGCATTTATCCGCATTCCTGCATATAAGAACAATGATAATGTGGCCAACACCAGTGGTCCCCACCAATAAAAATTTTGATTAAATAATAAAGGAAGGAGCGTCCACAGTGTCAAAGACAAAATCAACTGTGAATGAAACTTGTCATTTCTAACACTCATCGATCAATCGCCCTTGACATAGACGGTAAACAATATCGGATATTGAATATGCCATTTTTTCATCATGAGTGATTATTATCTGCAATCTATTATGTTCTCTCAACTTTTTCATTAAAGTTACAATTTTTTTACAACTAGCATCATCCTGACCAAAAGTAGGCTCGTCATATAACATAATCCCCTTTTCCTCCAACACCGCCATTAAAAATGTCAATCGCCGTTTTTCTCCCTCCGACAAAAGCAAAGGAGATCTTGATAAATCAACATCAACATCAATATCAACATTGAAATAATATCCGAAAATTTCTGAGATATTTCCAGATCGGTCCCCACGTTTCCTGTAATTAAATTCTATTTCTTCCGCAATTGAATCAAAGAGAAAATGCGATTCAGGATTTTGCATCAAATAACATATATGCCGACAATACTCTTTGGGAGCAAGGGGATGGCATCCCTGTTTGATCACAATGTTTCCTGCTGTTGGTCGTAAAACGCCACTTATAAGTTTCAGCAAAGTACTTTTGCCCGAACCATTCTGTCCCAAAATAGTAACGATTTTTCCAGATTCAATATTTAAATTTAAATCCTTGAGACAAAAATTACTTTGTGTTTTAGCATCTTTTGCGTATGAAAAAGATAGTTTATCAATACAAATACAATAATTTTCCTGAATCGCACCCCGTATCATTCCCCAATTTTCGCTGACCAAAGTATGCTCTCGTTTCTTACCTAAATCTATATCTATACCCACATCTAAATCTATCACCTGATCGGCCAACGACAAAATCTGTTCTTGATGATGATCAACAATGATAATGGTGTATTTACCCTTCAATTTTGCCAGATATGCATAGAATTCATCACGTGCATCTTTATCTAAAAAAGCGGTAGGTTCATCCAGCAATAAAACTGTGGGATCTGCTGCCAATGAAGATGCCAAAACAATTTTTTGACACTCCCCTCCCGAAATCTTACTCGTTTTATTTTCGAGTAAGTGAAACAAATTAAAAAAATTACTAAACTGCGTAAGTCTTTCTGCCATCTTTCGCTGAGAAAATCCCCTATTTTCCATCGTAAAAACTAAATCTTCTTTTACCGTAGGACAAACCAGTTGCGAATATGGATTTTGAAACACACAAAAAACGTTTGCGGATGGTTCCACAAATTGAAACCGGCCCTCAATAACTGCAAAAATACTATCAGGAATAATTCCTTTGATTAAAGAAAGTAAGGTGGACTTTCCAGAACCAGATGCGCCTCTGACTAACACCAACTGGTTTCTTTTAATCAAATAATTGTTTCGTAAAATTTTCTTTTTCCGCGACTGTTCGCTAACCTGTCGATTAATACAACCAGGAGGATAGTACACACTGAGTGGACCAATATCAATTAATACATCGTCGAATACGTCTTCGAATTCTTCTTTGAGAGTATTACCAGAACATTTTTCTATCACGAACGATCCTGAAATTATTTAGTAGCCCAGTTTTGACAAGCTTATTGCATAAAAATATGGTCACGTACCCAGCTAAAAACATAGATGAAACAATAAAGGAAAAAAGTTGTATACAATTAAATTTTTCGGTCAATAAAGAATAATGGTAATAAAAATAATCTAAAGAGTAACTAGCAATAGCAGAGGCAGATACTGCTAAAAACAATTCAAAGTAGTTCCAGCGACGATACAAAAAACAGGCAAAAACCAACTCCGCTGCCATTCCCTGAACCGCACCCCAAGCTCCGGCCATAATCCCCCAATTACTAACTAATCCCTCTACTAAAGACGCAACTACCGATGAAAAAAATGCCACTCCTGGCCTTCTAATAATATAGATTGGCAAAACAGAAGGAAGAATCCAAAAACCGGTCAACAGATATTTGAGGCCTATTCCCTTCAACAGCGGTTTAAACAATTCATAAAACAAACTCCAACCCCAAAAGGCCACACCCAACGCCACTGACAGAACAGCTGCCAACGTCAATTCAAAAATGGTAATATGGAATAACTGTCCCCTACTACTAACATTTCCTAGATTCATCTTCAAACCTCAATAGTCCCCAATAGTACCTAATTCAGTGTCTCAAAGTGGTCAACACCAAAGCGACGGCCGACAACAAGTTAAAAGAACTAGACACAGTTCACAAATTCATTATACTTAAAAAGTGCATCTAGAAAAAGCGTTGTATAGCGTTGTATCGAGATAAGCTGCCGCATCATAGCATGACATAACACAGTTTTTTCATTTTTTATTCAAAAATATGGAGATAAGCAATGACTCACCAATCACTTCAATTATACAATACGTTAAATAGAAAGATCGAACCGTTCACACCGCTTAATCCAAACTCCAACGTTATAAAAATGTATACCTGTGGGCCAACAGTTTACAATTTTGCCCATATTGGCAATCTTAGAACCTATATTAATGAGGATACTTTACGACGCTGTTTAGAATTCAACCAATTCCAAGTTCAGCATGTAATGAACATCACCGATGTTGGTCACTTGACCTCCGATGAAGACAGCGGTGACGACAAAATGGAATTGGGCGCACAACGAGAAGGACTAAGCATTTGGGAAATGGCACAGAAATTCACTGATGCTTTCGTTAACGATATAACCGAATTGCATATTCTACCGCCTAAAATTTGGTGTAAGGCAACCGAACATATCAACGAACAAATTGAACTGATAAAAAAATTAGAAGCGAAGGGATTAACCTATCCAATTGAAGACGGAATCTACTACGATACCTCTAAATTCCCCACCTATGGCAAATTAGGAGGTCAGTCTTTGGATGAACTTAAAGGGGGCGCACGAATAGGAGTCACCCATGGCAAGCGTAATATCACAGACTTTGCCCTTTGGAAGTTTTCCCCTAGCAATAAAAAACGCCTGATGGAATGGGACAGTCCGTGGGGTAAAGGCTTTCCTGGATGGCATATTGAATGTTCTGCAATGGCACTTAAATATCTTGGAGACGAGATCGACATCCATTGCGGCGGCATTGATCATGTTAAAGTTCATCACACCAATGAAATTGCACAGGTAGAACCTATCACTGGTAAATCTTGGGTCAGGTTTTGGTTTCATCCCGAATTTTTGATCGAAAAAGATAAAGAAGGGACCGAGGAAAAGATGTCTAAATCTAAGGGAGAATTTTTAACTTTGTCGCTGCTAAAGAACAAAGGGTATCACCCATTAGATTATCGTTACTACGCACTTAATTCCCACTATCGTAGTAAATTAAATTTTTCTTATGCCGCATTAGATGGCGCGAAACAGGGTCGTCACAACCTAATTAAATTAATCACCGAGCTTCCACTCACAGAGTTAGGACAACAACCGACCGAAAAAAGTACCCTTTTAAATATAATTAATAAAGACCTAAACACCCCAGAATTGCTCGCATATCTTTGGAGTACACTGAAAAATCTTCGCCTATCACCATCACAAAAATGCGCTATGCTTCCAGATATCGACGCACTGACTGGGCTCAATTTGATTGAAAGCGCCAAAGAATTTGCTGAACAAAAATTATCGCTAGAACAAAATATTCCCGCTGAAATTTTGCAGTTGGCAGAAGATCGGCTACTAGCAAAAAAGAATCGGGAATTTCAAAAGGCCGATCAATTACGAGAAGAAGTGAAAACTAAAGGGTACAAAATCATCGACGAAAAAGATAAATATAAAATTGAAAAATTGTAGAATCTATATGACATACGACATTGTATTTGATCTAGATGAAACTTTGCTTGGTTATGTGACGGATGGAACATTCATTAAAGGTGACCCCAGATATATCGAATTTGTTATCGACGGACCGATATATTATGCCAATAAAGAATTTACAAATTTACATATCCAGCATTTCGTAATGCCTGGAGCGATCGAAATTCTGAGTGTGCTAAACCAAATACCAGAGGTTCGCATCTCTTTTTGTAGCTCTGGGCACAGAGAAAGAAATATTCGGGTTTTGGAAAAAATTAAAGTTTTAGACAAAATCAATAAAAATAAAAAACTAGTTTCTCTCTCTGACATTGCCTACAAAATTCTTTCTAATCAGGATTTGCTCGACGTTACACGTACACTAGGTTCCGATCAAGAAGCAAACAAATTTGGACCAAATGCCAACTACGTGCTACTGAAAAAAAATCTGCTACTTATTGACAGCAGTGATATCAAAAACTGTATATTAGTTGATGATAATCCCAGTTACATTTTACAAGGTCAGGAAGAAAATTTTTTTAAAACACAAGGAATAGACAATGTCTATTATCCAGAAATCATAGCGGCGGTACCATTATATATCGCTAAAGACATATTACGTACTAAGAATAATTTAATCATAGTACTTGGAATGATTATTGAGGGTATCCGCCTTACAAAAATAAATCCAACGCTCTCCCTTTCAAAATTCATATATGAAATTCAACAAAATAACCTATACGCTGACTATGATCATCCATGCAAATATCATTCACACTTTTATACTGTTGGTTTATCAAAAATAAATTTATTATTTCCTGCTTTCAATGCTTATTACTATTTGAGTGATTCTGAAGAAATTCGTCCATTACCATCGAATTCTCCATTAAAAAAACAATCATATTGGGATTTGCTCTCTACAGAAGAAAAAAAAGCTGCAAACCAACGATGGGCACAAATTAATCGGCAATTTGCTATTGTCGAAAAAGAAAAATAAGTAAAAATTACAGATAATGAATCATAGTAACTACTATGATTGAAAATTGGCACCAAGATAACAAAAACGACTTGCTTAACTGTTGGCCCATGGTAAAAAGTGATTCTATATTGACAATGCCTAATAGTTCCAGGCATTGGACCTCATACCGAAATTTTTTTACTTTTCAAAGGAGAATAAATTATGTTTTTCAAAAAATTAACCTTCTGTTGTCTGCTATTTGTGAGCACTGCCTCTGTCGCTTTGGCACAAAGCGCCGTTTTTGATGAAGAAACGCATGAGATCAAAGTAAAACTTGGAGAGAAATTTTCTATTTCAAGAATAACTAATGCTTCGGTTGGAACTAGCTGTAAAATAGGCTTTGACCACAGGATGCTAAATCTCGACTCTCAATCATCAAGATATTTGGGACAAAGAGGAATGACTGGGGCAGGCACTGAGAATTTATGGAATTTTTCGGCCATAAATACTGGTAAAACCACCGTCACTTTTGTTCATTCCTATCGCGGCACTTACGATTATAGCGATAGCGTCGCAGTAGAAATTTCCGATTAATAGAAGAGGGGAAAAATAACCAAGCACTTAAGTGAATAGAGATCTATTTATATTTGCTATGTATCTTTGCATAAGTCCCATCTTGCACCATAGCATCGTAGGCCGTCTGCCATTTTTTTACGATGTTTAGATCAGTCTTTTTAGAAAAAACTACATATAATTCCTTCTTCTGTACCTCATAAGCAACCTCAAATTTTGCAATATCAAGACCGGCCTTCTTAACGTACGAAACGCAATCATCTTGTCCAGTTATCCACAAGTCTATTCTTCCCTTTTCTAATTTTTCAGCGTTTTGATCATCTGAAACAATACTCTCAAGATTTTTAAAATCTTGTTTTTTCAAAAATTGATCCTTAGCGTCGTCCTTGTATGTTCCTATGGCCTTAACTTTTTTTGCATCATCTAGACTCTTGATTACCAAACTTTTATTATCTTTCATTTTCATGAAAACCCAATTTTTTGTGGCCAGTGGTCCTACCCAATAAAACAAATCTTCCCTTTCTGGTGTTCTTGTTGTGCTGAAAAGGGCAACATCAGTTTCCTCTAGGGCCATCTTATAGCCTCTCGCCCAGGGCACTACTCCTATAGTTTCGATCGAGTTGATTCTTTTTTGAATCTCCATAACCAGTTCTACAGCAACACCTGCTGGTTTACCATCTTTGACATAGTTTAGAGGGGGAGCATCTTCTGTTAATACTTGCAAGGCCATGGCCTTCTGGGCCTCACTAATAAAGCTAAGCACGGCCACTAAAAAAACAAAGAAAAAAAACGAAGAAAAAACCCTAGTGATCTTTTGGAATCTAAAATACATATCTCCTCCTTAAACAAATTCGGATGTAACCGTTTCGCTACTCCTACTAATCTAAACTACCAATATTTTTAGGTTATTTTTATTAATATGCATTGTCAATCTTTGCTGGGGGACAACGCACACATGACTAATTTCCAAGGAACCCTTCAAACAGCTTCTTGTTCTATATCCTTGTCTCTATAGTTGATTTAGGAAATCTATTATTGGTGATTTGATTCCAAAAATTTAATAACTTTTTGCAAATCCGACCAAACCATTCGCTTCATTTGCGGATTAAGAATTAGGTATTCTAGATTAAAAATGGGAAACAACAATGCTTTGTGACTATCAGTAACCACTATCCCTTTTTCATCCATTTCGTATCGAAAATTGCGTTCGAAAAATTGGCCATGGACTAATGATAATTTTTCTTCTCGCTCTAATAATGAAGCTAAAGGAATAGGCCCTAGAGTAATAATTAATAACGGTTTTAATAAACAAATTTCTGAGAGCAAATACTTACGACACTTTCTCATCATCCCATCTATTCGTAAATCCTCTAATTCATCTACAGGATGACACTTTATCGAAAAGGAGATCGAATAGTCCTCCTCCGACAAACCTATTGATACGGCAATTTTTTGTAAAAGTGAATCTTTCTCCTCAGAGAAAAAAATCATTTTTTCTGAGGAACTCTTCAACTGCTGCATCGTTAGATAAGTGGAAGGAGGATATTCACCAACAAACAATACTTTTATTTTACGAATACTTTTCGCATAATTATGAATCCTTCGTGGCACTGGAAGAACAGCATTGCTATTTAGAGGAGTATAAGAACACTCTTTGCAACGGCCAATACATTCTAAAAAATTGCTCCATTTTATTTCTACATTTGCGCCAGGAACAGTAGAACCAGTAGTATTAGTAGTACTATTAGTACCACTAGCACTACCTTTATCAACATTGACATCAGTACTACATAAATTTAATTTTAACCTCTCCACAGCACTGCGCAGATCAGCAGTCCTTAAATACCATCCCGCATCTTTAAACAACTCCATTTCAAAACAATTACACCCAGATACTTTATTTTCCATAAATTTATTTTTATTCAACGATTATTTTTCCCATTTGCCCCTATCCTCATATTTTTCAACTTTTTTTAAAGTATTACGCACCTACTCCGAACAGATTATAAACATTGAACGTCAAATATTGAATAGATATTGAACGTCAATTGTTTAGGGCAAAAAACAAAACGGAGGTGTCGTTCATGGATGCTGAATATAAATATGAGTGTTATGAAGAATACGTCGGTACGAAAGAAGAAGTCATCAAAAAAATAGATCTGTGCGCCACCTGTGGTTCACGACTGGTTCTAGGCCATTTGCCAGATTACAAAAATTTGTTGATTCAAGAAATCGCTCGTTGTGTAGAATGCGGTCATGTCATAAGAAAGGTAATATACGTTTTAAGCTGAACTATTCAGTTTAAGCTGGGCCTTTTAGTTATGCTTTACGTTCTACTTCTTGCGCTATTTTCTGCTCTAATTTTTTCAAAATTTCCCGTAGCAGAGTTTTGTTTAATTTTACCGCCAGCATTTCTCCTAATTTCTGGTCGCGTAATTCTGGACTCAGTTTCAACACCTCCTCTGCCAATTGGGCAACAGAAACCTGCAAATTCGACAAAATTTTTTGCTTAGTTTTTTCCCCCATCCCTGGAATATCATCGAACCAAGAATTTAATAAAGACTTTTCTTCCGTATGATGATGTAATCGCCTACAAAAACGGTGCGACTCATTTCTAAGGGCAGACAGCAATCCCCAAAGGGCACGTTCTTTGGCCAACAATAACGGATTTTTTCGTTTGGGAAGAAAAAGCATTTCACCCTGATCTTTTTTAAATTTATTGTCGCCGCTATCTTTTGCCAAGGCAATTACTGGAATGTGAATATTCTTCTCTTTCAATACTCTTTCTGCGCTTGATCTTTGCCCCTTTCCTCCATCCACAACGATTACCTCTGGCAATTCTCCACAGTCGTTAATATTTTCCACTCTCCGTGAAATCACCTCTTCCAGCATCCGAAAGTCATTATTCCCCTCTGCCCTAGTTTCCAACTTATAATGCCGGTAAAGATCATTTTGCGGTAATCCCCGATAAAAAACCACCTGCGCTGCCGTCGGACTTTCTCCCTGCCAAACGGCGACATCGTAACACTCAATACGTAGAGGCAATTCCGGAAGTTTCAATAATTCCTGTAGTCTCTTTAAAGCAATAATACCTCGTTCATCCTCTCGCAATCTGATACGATGTAATTCGATGGCCTGTTGTTGTGCTAACTTGAAAAGGACTGAGAACTGTTTTCCCCAAAAATCTCTAATTGAAACCACCGTAATTGAGGTGTCCGCAAGATCAACTGCTAGGGCAGCACGTAGCGCTTGTAACGAATCATAATCCCTCTCCTCCAACTTTTCCGAGGATTCTACATCCTCTAAGTCAGTCACTATCATGCGTACACTTTTTTGTTGCGATCTATAGTCTTCCATAAAATGATTAAGGGGTTCGTCAGACTTCGGACTCATCGCCTGCGACGTACGTTTGTGTACGCCTCGGCGCCTCGCCTCGTCTTCCTGCCCCTTAATCATTTCATGGGAGACTATATTTTCCTGGTAATACTGCCAAATATGATTAATTATTTCTTCTTTTTTCGAATTTAGGCCTCGTTCACTGCTAAAGAAAAAATTCTTTTGTCCCACCCATAAACCACCTCTCAACATATAAATTACAATGTCGACCTCTTTATCGCTACAGTAGTGAGCAATTACATCGATATCTTTATCGATGATCGCACTAAATTTTGAGCGTAAAAACTCTATCTCTCCCTGAATCTTTTCCCGCCCAAATTCTTTTTGCCAACGTTCAAGCACAAACAAATAATCACGAATAATTGCTGCTTTTTCAAACTTTTCTTCTTCGGCCAAATGAAACATTTGTTCTCGTAATTGCTTAAGCAACAAACGTCCTTCTCCGCTAAAAAAACGAATTCCCAGTTTTAAATTCTCTTGGTAAGCATCGGTACTTATCCGACCATCACAAGGCGCAGAACATTGTTCTATCTGAGACAAAACACACGCCCGCCTTCTTCGCCGAAATTCACTGCTACTACAACCTCGTAACTTCAATGATTTATTTACAATGCGAACAACCCGTACAATATCACTACCGGTAACAAAGGGACCAAATAAAGAGTGGCCCACTGCGCCTGCACCTGCAGCTGCAGCTGCGCCTACGCTTCCACCTACACCCCCATGCCGCCTGACACAACTCAATCGGGGAAATGGAGAATCATAGTCAACCTCCACGTAGGGATAACTTTTATCATCTCGCAAACGGATGTTATATTTTGGAGAGTGTTTTTTTATGAGATTATTTTCTAAGACAAAGGCACTATGTTCGTTGTCGGTGAGAACAAAATCTATGCTCCTCACGTGTTGTAATAATAACGAATTTTTTAAACTTAATTTGTCTTTGAAATACGAAAGCACACGCCTGCGTAAATTCTTGGCCTTCCCAACGTATAATACTTTTTTTTGCTCATCTAAAAACAAATAACAGCCGGGAACAGAAGGCAACAACTTTACTTCGTTCAAAAGCTCCGATTCTTCCATCACAACTCACGTTCACAACTTATATAACTTTATTTATATAACTATATCAGGGTTTCTTAATTTCAACATCTTCGGACTGATCACTGATATCTGTCATCCTAACCCCATACTTATCACCACTTACAACCACCTCTCCCTTACAAACCAGACGATCATTGACATACACTTCCAATGGTTCACCGGCCAATTTATTTAATTCCAATACTGTCCCTTTGGTAAGTGAGAGCAAATCCTTGATAGTTAGCTCGATGTGTCCTAATTCTGCGCTCAGTTTGAGAGGAATATCCGCAATGAACTGCAGATCTTTTTCCTCCTCTTCATCAGTCTTTTCTCCTTCCACATTTGGAATGCCGGTCATCGCTGCCGCCATCCCTGCAGTAACGCCACTCCCTGATTTTTGATCACCTCTATCCAGACTACCTTGACCATCCTGCCCAGAGCTTGACGAAACAGCGCCACCACCACCTCCTCCGCCTCCTACTCCAGAACTCCCTCCTTTTTCTTGCGGCATATTTTCCTCCTCCGTAGAAAGACCTTATATAAACCTATAAAATAATAATAGTAGATTTTTGCCAATATTGGGCAGCTTTTTCTATATTGTTTATTTTCAGCACTACCAAAATGGAGGGGAAAAATGAAATTTAGACTGGATATAATCTTAGACGGAAAAATGCTTAATCGAATTTACCTACAGAAAACTGATACCATCATTGGAAGAGGAAGCAATGCAGATATAAAGGTGGTCACCGAAAACATCGGACGGCAACATTTGAAAATCAGCATCATAAAGAAACAACTATACCTAACGGATCTCGGTAGTGTAAACGGTACCAAGGTTGGCGACACACCACTGACACCCAACGAGAGAACTATCTATGACACCTATTTCCTGCCAATAAAACTCGGGGAAACTGTATCTATCACCGTCACTGAGGAACAATGAACTAGATCTTCCAATAGAACTCGGTCAACAGCTGTCCATCAAAAGTGAATGGGATATCTTTAGGGTCTGGGGCAGAAACCATACGCCCAAATTCATTACCACTCTCTGTATCCTTCACCATGAAAGCAGGAGTAACCATTCGCGGACGCTCTTTGGCCTGCTTGTAGTTGGCACTCAACAATCCCTTGCTACCAAGAGAAATTTTATCGCCAACCTTAATCGGAACTGCCGGATGAGTAATCCTCGTTCCGTTGACAAGAATATGTCCATGAGTGACCAGCTGCCTAGCAGCAGCAATGCTCGGAGCAAAATTCAATCTAAATACAACGTTGTCAATTCTACTCTCTAAACTCATCACTAACACATCCACCCAGGTACGTTCTCTAGAAAGCTTCGCGCGGCGCACGTAGTTACGTAGCTGCGCTTCCCTGAGTCCATAATGAAAAACGATCTTTTGCTTTTCAAGCAAACGAACACTATAGTCGGAGAGCTTCTTGCGCTTTGCGCCATGCTGTCCTGGCGGATAAGGTCTTCTTTCAAGCGCACCGGCCTTACCCAATCCCGGAAGCTCAAGCCCTAAACGGCGCTGAATCTTAAATCTTGCTCTACCCATTACTGTTTTGGCCATAATCAAAATACTCCATAAACCAGAATCTATAAAAACTGTAATTTACACTGATATATACTGATATCCACCTATACTAACCGATCCCACGAAAAATACCTATAACAAATAATATTCACTATTACACCACAAAACTCACAAAATAAAACTCACAAAGGTTTTGCTGCAGATCTTCTCTTCCTTAACTCTGAAAAATATATTTGCGCCCAATCAGCATCCAGCCTGCTCAAAATTTCCTGCGCTAACTCTTTGCGCATTGGAGGTTGATCCATTGCCGGCCCATGACCAGAAAAAAATTCTGCTTCTAACGCTGTGATAATCGCCATATTACCAATCAACACAGTCTTAAGTAGCGCTTGCATCGCCACTTTCGAGCGATGAAAAGTGGGATTACCCTTCATATGGTTGATCAAATTCTCAAAAACGTAGTAGTTCGCACTTCCACCATACTCACACAGCTCCTTAATCTCACTATGAAGTTTATTAAGGTGCGCCTTATAGGCAAAAATCAGCTGAGCTAGATTGGCATCGGCAATCTCACCAACGTTTGGATGGGAAGTGTCCACTGTCAGCGGTAATGCCAACTCTGGATAAAGAAAATAGGACTCCTTGCTCCTTGTACTCAAATTTTTTTCCATCGAATAGCTTGATAGCGGTGCCTTTTCTGCTTTCGCCCTTTCCACTCCTGGATGAGTGGCCCTAAAATAGGAATAATAGTTCAGATACAAGGTATGGAATTGGGGACAAAATTCCAAAGGAGGTCTTTTAGTTTGGTAGTTATCCTCTAAAAAATACTTGAACTGTTCATATTGGTCTAGTATTCCCAAAAAATAAATTTTTTTATTGGTATAACTCTTCATCCCAGGGACGGCCGGGGCGACATGGCCGACAGGACCGACTGATGATGGTGCCCGCCCCACCGCTGCTTTAGGAAAATCTAACGACATTAGTGGAATATCTGGGAGTGACCCTGTAGTAACTTTTACAGCGTCTGTTCTGGCCATACGTTCATCTATACTTTCCGGCGTTTGATAAGTAGTACAACTGACTAACATAAGCAATAAAGCGATAAGTACTAACATGATTGCTCCCCTTTCAGATTATTTCTCATTTCCATGGCATTTCCATCGGAAAATGGCCGCCTATACTTAAGCGTTTGATACTAGTTAAATCCATCTTGAGTAAAATTGCGCAAATTTGGGCAAATCTATGGGTGTACAACAAATTATCTTGGGTTTACATTTGCTTATGTCCGTTCTTTATTTTATGTATTCTCTATATTTTTTCCTGTTCTTCATCTCTTTATTGAATACTGACTATTCGAATCAAGTATTCGATAGAAACGGTAAAAACAGTAAAAACAAATGTTTATTAAAACTCTAGTGAGAGACCTAATTTAATGAAAATTCAAAGAAAATTTACTCGCAAAGGAAAGTCACCTTTTGATGGAATTAATTTTGTAAAAAGAACTAGTGAAATAAAGAACATTGACGGCGCCTCGCGCTCCATGATGGAAGTGATCGTCCCTGAAAAATGGTCTCAGGTCGCAACAGATATTTTGGCGCAAAAATACATGCGCAAAATGGGAATTCCTACGTCAAATTCTACGACAGGAGGAGAAAACGATGCGCGTATGGTCTTTCGACGTTTAGCAGAATGTTGGCGCAGCTGGGGTGAAAAATACTCCTATTTCAGCAACACTGAAGACGCTGATGCATTCCAAGATGAAATCCTCTACATGCTGGCGCATCAGATTGCCGCACCCAATTCTCCTCAGTGGTTCAACACCGGAATTTTTCACAGCTATGGCATAGCGGGTCCTCCACAAGGCCACTATTACGTGAACCCAGATAACAGTGAGCTAACCAAAGCAAGCTCTGCTTACGAGCGACCGCAACCGCATGCTTGCTTCATCCAATCGGTAAAAGACGATTTGGTGAATGAACAAGGGATAATGGATCTCTGGAGTAGAGAAGCACGACTTTTTAAATATGGATCTGGTACTGGAAGCAACTTTTCTAGCATTCGTGGTTCAGGCGAACCACTCTCCGGAGGAGGAATATCATCTGGATTGATGTCTTTTTTGAAAATTGGTGACCGCGCAGCGGGGGCGATAAAGTCTGGTGGCACTACCCGACGAGCAGCAAAAATGGTTTGTCTCGATCTTGATCACCCCGACATTCTAGAGTTCATTGAGTGGAAGGCGAAGGAAGAACGCAAAGTTGCGGCCCTTGCTACGGGTTCCAAAATTTGTAAAAAACATCTAAAGGCAATCATCCGCGCCGCCTCTTTAGGAGGCGCCGCGTCTTGCTGTGGGGGAGCAACTTCTGACAACGATCGTTTTCTTCCGCAAAAAAACCCGGCGCTAAAAGCGGCGATCCTTCAGGCCAAGCGCGATGAAATTCCACTAAGCTATATCACGCGTACTATCGAGTTAGCGAAACAAGGGTATGGCGAAAACGATCTAGAAATAGAGGAATATGATACCGACTTTAATTCTGAGGCGTATAACACTGTTTCTGGACAAAATTCTAACAACTCTGTGCGCATCCCCAATAAGTTTTTTCGTATACTAGCGGAGGATGGTGAATGGGATTTGCGCAATCGGACGGACGATCGCACTGTCAAAACAATTAAGGCCCGAGATTTATGGAACAAAATCAATGAGGCCGCTTGGCAATCTGCGGATCCTGGAGTGCAATTTGATACGACTATTAACGAATGGCATACTTGTCCTGCGGATGGGCCAATCCGTGCATCGAATCCTTGTTCTGAGTATATGTTTTTGGATGATACTGCCTGCAATCTGGCATCACTTAATTTGATGAAATTTTGGGACGACGCGCAAGGTAAATTCTCGATCGAAAAATTTATCCATGCCTGTGAGCTTTGGACCATCGTGTTAGAAATTTCGGTCCTAATGGCACAATTTCCCTCAAAAGAAATTGCAATCCGTTCTTTCCAATATCGAACGCTGGGATTAGGTCATGCCAATCTTGGTGCACTATTAATGGTGATGGGAATTGCCTATGATTCGGAGGAGGGAAGAAACACTGCAGCAGCAATTACTGCCATCCTCGGTGGAACTGCTTACAAAACATCTGCACTGCTTGCCGCCAAGCTCGGTGCCTTCGAACGTTTTCAGGCCAATAGAGAGCATATGTTGCGAGTAATTAGAAACCATCGTCTGGCTGCCTACAGCGAACGCGAAGGTCATCAAGGGCTAAGTATTTACCCTGTCCCTTTGAATACCAAATACGTACAAGACCACGATCTGGTCACTGCTGCACGCGAGCAGTGGGACCTTGCACTCACCCTAGGTGAAAAGCACGGATACCGTAACGCCCAAGTGACCGTGATTGCACCTACCGGCACTATCGGACTATTGATGGATTGCGACACTACCGGTATTGAACCGGATTTCGCTTTGGTAAAATTCAAAAAATTGTCTGGCGGTGGATATTTTAAAATCATCAATCAATCTGTGCCCAAAGCACTGCTGCGTCTTGGTTACACCAAAGAACAAATCAAAGACATTATCGATTATGCGCTCGGACATGGTACATTCCAGGGAGCAGAACGCCATTCTGCTATTAATATTGAAAGTTTAAAACAAAAAGGGATCACTGAAAAAAAATTGGAGGCAATCGATAAAGGCATTGCCAACGCCTTTGATATTTCCTTTCTCTTTTCTCGTTTCACATTAGGTGACAAATTTTTGCAAGAAAAATTAAACCTATCGGAAGAGCAACTTAACGATCCCAAACTAAACATCCTCCGACATCTGGGGTTTACGAACGAAGAAATCAACAAACTAAACGATTACCTCTTTGGAACTATGACCATAGAAGGTGCGCCTCATTTAAAGAAAGAACATCTTCCAATTTTCGATTGCGCAAGCAAGTGTGGTCGCTATGGCACCCGTTATATTTTGCCAGAGGCGCATATCCGCATGATGGCACAAGTACAACCGTATATATCTGGGGCCATATCTAAAACCATTAATATGCCCAATGACTGCACCATCAAGGACATCGCCGATGCCTATTATCTATCATGGAAATTGATGACTAAGGCCAATGCCATTTATCGCGACGGTTCAAAACTGTCGCAGCCACTAAACACTAGCGCCTTGCTGGAGGAAATAGAGGAGACAGAGGAGGAAGCCGGGACGGCCGAAGCAGAGGAAAGCCGCATTAAAGATGGAGATGAACAAAATATAAATGAAATCGGCAATCCATCTAATAGCTGCGAATGCAAAATTGCCACGGACGGAATCACTGACAAGATCACCTATAAAGAAATTTTTAAAGAATTTTCTAAACGCCGGGCATTACCCAATCGTCGTCATGGATATACCCAAAAAGCGTCAGTAGGTGGGCACAAGATTTATTTGCGTACAGGTGAATATGATGATGGAACACCGGGTGAGATTTTCTTGGACATGCACAAAGAAGGAGCAGCATTCCGCTCGCTGATGAACTGTTTTTCTATTGCTATTTCTTTAGGGCTACAATATGGGGTGCCGCTAGAAGAGTTCGTTGACGCCTTCGTATTTACAAAATTCGAACCGAATGGAATCGTGATCGGTCACGAAAATATCAAAATGGCAACATCCGTAATTGATTATATCTTTCGCGATCTTGCCTGCAGATATCTAAATCGTTACGATCTAGTACACGTTTCGCCCTCTGAATTGCACTCCAGTTCTGTCTCCGGCGAAAATGTCGATGAAGAAACTCCATTGTTAAATTTAATGCAACAGGTGCCGGCAGCAGTAGTATCGGCCTCGGCCGAGACCTCGACTATAAGCGCATCCATTACCACAAGCACTGTCCAAATTCCCTAC
The DNA here is from genome assembly GCA_015231325.1 of Oligoflexia bacterium. Classification (GTDB taxonomy): domain Bacteria; phylum Bdellovibrionota; class Bacteriovoracia; order Bacteriovoracales; family Bacteriovoracaceae; genus JADGAN01. Next base: position 32,965 of record JADGBS010000003.1, read on the forward strand.
ACTAAAGAGGCGGACGCCGCCATGATGTCCACCCAAAAAAAACGCCAATTGGCGCGCATCCGCGGATATGAGGGCGATGCCTGTCCTGAGTGCAACTCCTTAACCATGTTACGTAATGGACCATGTCTGAAATGTGATACCTGTGGCACCACCACTGGCTGTTCTTAGAAGATCAATTAGTGTTCTTGCCACAGTAATAGTGGTGGTTCCATCTCCGACCTGTAACATTGAACCACTCCGCCCCCTTGTACCCGTCTGTAACATTTTGAGTAACCGTATAATCTCTGTCAGCAGGCGCTTCTACCCGATAGAGTATCCCGTAAGGAACCTGTACAGGCAACGAACTATTCCCATCATACTGTATTCCCGAACCGGGTCTTGGGCCGTAATTTCCAAAAGCTGCCCCTGTAACCACCGCTAGGTCTGAGCAAAATTTTTCTCCCAACGCCACCAATTTTTCTAAAGTTGATGCTTGCGTACTGCTGAGGGGATAACCGGTCACTGGATCAAAATCCGAATCTAACAACCTTATAGTTTTATCCAATTCAGGATAAGAACCCTCTCCAGAAACGAAACGATTGAAATAAACGTTCAAATCGGTGCTACGTGGTAATGTACAAACGTACCGTTCTGTATTGCCTGCACCTCCGGCGCCAGCGCCTGCAGCGGGGACCAATTTAGCAAAACCACTACAACACTTAGTATAATCAGTAACCACCGAGCCCAATCGTTGGCAGCAGAAAAATTGATCAGGAGAAAAAATATCTGCATGTTCTTCGCTGATTAAATCTTTGAAAACTACCTTGGGCGTGGGGGCGGTCTCATCCTGATTCGCTGCGCCCGGTCGAGGAATAGTAATCGGATAATAGTCAGTACGATCATAGTTAATGGCCTTGCTTTCAAATGCTGCACGATTTGTGAAAGGGGTGGCACCGCCGCTGGGCCCAGTAATAACATCTTTAAAAATACCAGGTACTAGCATATTTGCATTGTAAGAGCAATAAATCGGTTCATAAGGCATTCCTGGGATACCTTTCAAATCCAGTCGTGCCAATTTTTCTAAGTAATAAACGTCATTTCCAGGAATTATAATTTTAGGTGTAGCTGTCGCTAAAGCTATACCTGGCGTTCCCCAACTAAAAGTTGTATGCGCAAAACTTTTAAATTTGACAATAACACCCGCGGTGTTGCTGTAATTTCCTTGTCTCACTAGATCAAAATTAAAGTTGGCCAACACACATTGAGTCGCATCGTCCACACCATCAACAGGTGCTTGGTCTTGCACGTTCACGCCAGCAATAAATGAGTGACAAAATGGTCGTCTAATATACAACCAACCATAGCGATTACCGCTTACTGGGCGATAACACCACCCGCTCTTTATATTATTATTCATATCAGCAAAAGTATCACCACCCTCGAAAAGTCTTGGAACATTCGTGTTACCCTGCATGCGACACTCACCATTGGCATTTGATTCTGCTGCTCTGGCCAACAGCATAGGAGCAGGCGCTTTGTCTGCGCTCCCCCCCTCTCCCCAGCCTTCAAAATCATCTCCACCAATACTTCTACGACTGAGCCATACCTCCTCAATATTTTGTCCCCCGTACATGTACGATGGTATTTGTAGAACCAAATATGGACACCCAGGACCCATTGCCCCATAACGATAAGCGGTATCACCATCAGGATCATAACAATACTTAGCATTATCTTTCAAATTTGCGTCTGCGGCATTTAAGAAACCAGTAATCTCAGCATCATCTACTCCAAAGATTAGGTAAGGCGCCAAGTCATGCAAATACCCCATGCGCTTAGCAGAATGGATATACAGAGATGGATCACCCATCACCGCCTTGGTGTCGCTTCGCAACGAATCCCTACTCCAAACACGATTACTCCAGTCTGTCGATGCCCACTCATTTGACAATGGTTGCGGAAAAACAATGGGGACATCTTTAGTACTTTTGGCAATTCCGCCCCTGTCACTAGAATAAGAAACAGAATCCTTCATCCCAGACTTTCCTTGCATATAATGGATACACCCCCAGTTCACACGATCTTCACAATAATGCGCTTTCTCTTGACTCCAAGTCTGATCACTAATGGATTCGCTTTTATATTGATCGTCAAAAATAGGATTCCTAAAATTGATACAAGCAAAATTATTAATATCAAAGGAGAGCTTGCCAGATGCACCTAACCAGTTATGAGTACCATCTGCAAAAGCTCGCACCCAACCACTACAACAAGTTTTTGCAGCAGTGTCATGAACTGTTTTCCACTGATAGGGGGCAGGAACTTTACTTCCCGGCGTTCCATAAACTTTTTCAGCAGGGGTAAAAACTACCTTCAACTGCACAGGCAGCGGAGTAGTCATTACACTCCCAGTATCAGTAGTCAATTTTTCGAGAATGGTGTAGCGAGAATATCTACCTTCAGCATATGGATAATCAACAGCAAAACCACTGGGCGCAGTATCTAATTTTGCGTTTGCAAGAATTTCGTCTTCTTCCATTTCAGCATCAGAGAAACCCTGAGTATACATGGTCAATGTCTGACCGCTAGCACGACAACAACGGTTTCGGTTAAACTGAAAATTCTTGTATAACTTAGCATCCTCAGCATTAGTACTGGTATAAGATGTTTTTTCATCATACTGCCCACAGATTAAAGACTCCTTCCAGTAATTACGCTCTGCCTCGGTATCTCCAAAATAACTCCGGTTATACCTCCCTGCAATCTCCTCATGAAACTTACTTGGAGAACAATCTAGATCACTATGACATATCGCCCCCGCCCGCCGCAAACAGGCATCCTTAACCAACACCCCTCCATTTCGGTCTAAATACTTTAGTGTGGTTGATGGACCCATTTCGATTTCAGCAAAGACATTATCGAATCCCATACCATGTAGCGACTCTGCACCACAAGAATTTTGCGCCTTCATCTTCGCTTCCAGACTACTGGGATAAACTATGCTGTTAATGTAGTAGTAGTTACCATAATTATTCACATCATCAGGATCATCATACAAAAGAGGACAAGAGTGAATACGACCAATCCCCACACTTGCGCTTGCTTTGTAATCAGCATTACACGATCCGATCTGTGAAATATAATCGGCACGCCCTGCAGGATCTTTGCTTTTGTGTGAATTAACGGGCCGCCCACTTCCAGATAACGTTAAATTTTTTCCTGGACGACAAAGGCCGACTCTTAGCTTATCTCCATCATACAAACTACTCTTTTGCTTCTTGGCATTAAGTTGGATTGCCGTCTGCACCGTGCCCTCATCTAGCTTATCTTTCGCGAGCAAGGTATAATTTTTTGGACGCCCCAACATATTTGCCTCTTGTCCAAAAAGTATCGCAAAGACATTACTCGGTTCACGATTTAATTCGCTGTTAAACTCCTGCGACTCCAGCCCAGCACAATAAAAGTTGGGGGCACAGGTAAATAGCCGACGCAAATCGAGATTATCAATTTTCGAATAATCAACGACACAAGGTGCCCCCATCCCTCTATATACACAACGCTTAGAATTTTTCCAAGGATACAAGTTTTGCGGATCAAAAACCACGCTCCCAAAAAAATTATCGGCAGTAAAAGCAGTACTATTCAGATCTTCTTCTTTATCTCGTAACTCATCTCCATTCTCACTAAAACGCGGCCACCGTGTACGTAACAGACTCACCTTCCCACACATATACTCCCAACCAAGAGATGTTATACAGTCAACATCATTGTTGCAAAAATGATTCTCTTGACAAGATCCCGCATTATTTTGATTGGGATCTTTGCTGTCAGTAATGTCGTGATTCCAATCATAAGTAGGCACCGTGCTAACGCCACCATCATCACTGATAACCTGCACCACCAAATCGGTCGGATCGGCCAAATCAGCGAAGGGAGCATTGATCGCCAGAAACAGCTTATCAGAGGTCGCAACCACCCTACGGTTATTGCCGATAGCAAACCAGCTCACTCCATCGAAAGAACCAATTAGCGCACCTAAATTGAAGCCGTACCAATCACGCTTGTATCCATTGACATAAAAAGCGGCCTGGGTTTTCAACCGCCTTGCCCTCTGTTCGACAACCGTATCGGCCCCTCGATGAGAAAAAGGAATCATGGTGGGAGGAATCCAGCAGGCACGTCCCCAAATAGTATCCTCGTAGTTACCCTTACCATGGTTATCATCCATACTACTCCTGGAAGTGGTATGACCAATTGATTGCAAACCAACACCTATCGACGATGGCGGAAATGCACTAAAACTCGAAAACCATGGATCAGGGGCACACATCGGACACGGGGAATATGTTCCGGAAACGACAGAAATAATGTAACTTTCTCTGGACTTGATATTCAATACAACCGCTGGTAACGCCCGACTACCATCTGCGTTCATCTGTCCGAGAATGGCGTTCATATTAAACTTAACGTTTTTAGGTTTGGTTTTACGCAACTCATCTTCATAACTAAATGGCGTACCTTCTACGCTAATAGGGGTAGTCTCTGGAGTATTTCTGTACATAGAAAAATTCAAAATTTCTTTACCATCGCTAGAAGAAAAAAAGCGATGCGGAGCACTACGGGCATTGATTTTTTTATTCAATTCTTGAAAAGGAGTTGGTTCCGCTTGGGATTGCGCATGGCAGCGAACGTCGGCGATTTTATCTGCATTAACCACCGACCAGTAATAACCAGCGAGTGTACTACTACTCTCGGTATTTCCGGTGTTACTAATATTTAATTTTAGCACCGATAAGGAAGGAGAGGTCACTCTCCCACTTTCAGAAATAGTTTGAGTGGAGGAAACATTGGAAGAGATATATAGCGCCGTGCCTCCCTGGTTAAGGGAAGAACAATTACCGACGCAAACATTACTTATCGTATATGCAGCATCACTACCAGAAACTGAATTACCCTCTATATCACTCACATCTCCAGTGCAATAGAGTTGATTTTTTTGGGCATTGGTTAAGTCAAAGCGAAAAAAATTTTCGTTCTCTTTAGTAGCAAAATTTTTCTGCGAAACCACTTCCGCAAAAAGTCGCAGTTGCTTTTTTAATACACCCGCACCTGAGCTTACAGATTTATCAAAATTTATTACCAAACAGTAGTTGTTCTGCAGATTACTTCCTTGGCGCAGATAACTATTAACTGAACTACCTCTCACCGAAACATCCACATCGGTAATTTTATTAGTATTCACGCTCAAAATTCTGCCGTAGGTGAGTGAAGGAGTAATTGGATTTGCAGAATCATAAGAAAAGGATATTAAATTCTGACTTGAGTCATATGCGTCTAGTCCATATGTGGTACAAGTGTTTTGTGGGTCCTCTGGAGCGGGGGTGCCTACCGTAGCGCACTCACACAGACTCCAAATTATATTTTTAACTACATTATAACTGCTTGCATCGAAACTACTTTGGCAATATTTATAAATGGCCGGATCTAACTGCGCAAAAACAGAACAGAAATAATATTCCTTGAGATATTGTATTCGCAATTTTGCTGCAGAAACTTCCGTGCCGGGAGTGGTAGACGCAGTAGGAGTGACCACAACCCGCTCGGTGCAGACATAATAAATTTCTGGCCAACTCACAAATTTCATGGGATTAAGGGCGGCCTCTGTCAATGCCTGCCGATAATTAGGATTACTGGCAGCGTTTGGTCTTAAAGCACCATCTTTTACGCACTGCCCATCCAAGCAACAGTCTAGCCCCTGCCGACGACAATCGCTCTTATCGCAGACCTTATTGCTGTCTGCAGCATCAGAATTGACTAACAATTGCAAAGTAAGTGAAGAAAGATCTAGTTTGGAAGTTGGAACCTCACTGGAATTGCTCATCGTACTACTAGAATAATAGAGCTTCACTCCTTTACCGATAGAACTGATATTTTGAGTACATTTGCTACACACTTCTCCAGGCCAATAAACAGTATCCGGAGAATCTGCGGCAAAACCATCAATAACGCCACCACAGGCCTTTCTACTACTTGTCTCCTCCCCAAAATCCAGCCTTAAATATTTTTCCTTAGTTGCTTGCTCGTAGTTGGCCTGCTGCATTGGTGCAGAGTGTACCCGCAGCTGCTTCTTGTCTATTCCCCCCACCAAAAAAGTAAACAAAACACAATATGGATTTTGATTGTTCGTTCCCTCGCTTAAAAAACGCTCAACATCCAATCCCTTGATATACGCCACACTTTTGCTATTAGCACTGACCCCCAGAACTTTGCCGACGTTAGTCGTACCATACCAGTATACCGCCTGATCAGAGGTGGGTGTACTAACAGGAGTACTAGTTTCCACGGGAGTGGGAGTAGACGTATTAATAACAATAGTGCGCTCACCCACTTTAGAATTAAGACATCCTCCCAAAAACAACAATACTGCTGCAGTTGCAAAAAATGATTGTCCGGATTTTTTTGTCAAATACCATTTCATAGCATAGACCTCCCCCAAATATTTCGTGGAAGTCTATATAATAGAAAAGGCCCAGCGGTTAGTCTACAATCTACTAATCACTGGGCCTTTCAAATAACATTATTTTATACTAATTTATAAACGCTAAATTACATTCCCATTCCTGGATGTCCACCAGATGGCATATGCGAACACTCATCTTTTTTCTTTGGAAGTTCCGCAATCATTGCCTCAGTAGTCAACATCAAACCAGCGATTGAAGCAGCATTCTGTAGAGCGGTACGAACAACTTTGGTCGGATCAACAATTCCTGTGCTCACCAAATCTTCAAACCTATTCTCTTGGGCATTATAACCAAAAGTAACTTTGTTCTGACCTTTCACAGCGTTTACAACAACAGAACCCTCTAGGCCAGCGTTGCTAGCAATCTGGCGTAGTGGCTCTTCAGTTGCTCTACGGATGATCTTTACACCAAAATCTTGCTCTTCATTTCCGGTTTTCATTTCATCAAGAACTTTAGCAGCATAAACCAAAGCACTTCCTCCACCAACAACAATGCCTTCCTCAACTGCAGCACGAGTAGCATTTAGTGCATCTTCTACTCGATCTTTCTTTTCTTTCATTTCAGTTTCGGTAGGAGCGCCTACGCTGATTACAGCAACCCCACCCACTAACTTTGCCAAACGTTCTTGTAATTTTTCACGATCGTAATCAGAAGTAGTTTCCTCAACTTGTGAACGAATCACATTCACTCTACTGCTAACATCTTTCTTGGAACCAGCGCCATCGACTATAGTAGTATTCTCTTTATCGATAGTAACGCGCTTACAGCTACCAAGGTCACTAAGTTCAACTGACTCAAAGTTACGTCCAATTTCCTCAGAAACCACAACGCCACCTGTTAGTACAGCGATGTCTTTCAGCATTTCTTTACGACGATCACCAAAACCAGGGGCCTTTACACCAACTACATTCAAAGTGCCGCGCAACTTATTAACTACCAAAGTAGTTAGTGCTTCACCTTCAATGTCTTCAGAGATAATCATCAGCGGTCTGCCAGTTTGCACTACTTTCTCCAAAATAGGCAGAAGCTCTTTCATAGCAGAAAGTTTTTTATCGGTTATGAGAATATATGGATTTTCGAATGAAGCAACCATCTTTTCATGATCGGTTACAAAATAAGGAGAAACATATCCACGATCAAATTGCATACCCTCGACTACTTCTAGGGTAGTGTGGCCAGTTTTAGATTCTTCAACAGTGATAACGCCTTCTTTACCCACTTTTTCCATGGCCTCAGCAATTAACCTGCCGATTTCATGGTCATTATTGGAAGAAATGGTAGCAACCTGAGCAATCTCTGATTCAGATTTGATCTCTTTTGAAAATTTCTTCAGCTCAGCAACAACTTTTTCAGTCGCCTTATCGATACCGCGCTTAATATCCATTGGGTTATGACCAGCAGTCACAAACTTTATACCTTCACGGAAAATAGATTGAGCAAGAACAGTGGCAGTAGTCGTACCATCACCAGCATCATCGTTGGTTTTCTGCGCAACCTCTTTCACCATTTGCGCGCCCATATTCTCAAAATTGTTGTCCAATTCGATCTCTTTAGCAACAGTCACGCCGTCTTTGGTGATATGTGGGGAGCCAAATGATTTTTGAATAATAACATTTCTACCTTTAGGGCCGAGAGTGACTTTCACTGCATCGGTCAATTGATTGACCCCTCTAAGGATCTGAGTACGAGCATCTTCATTAAAAACTAATTCTTTCGCGGACATAAACTATTCCCCTAGTTAGATAAAAAATTTAAAAAATTAAATAAAAAATTAAATAAAATTATCGACAGTTATCCACTACGCCCAAAATATCATCTTCACGCATAATCAAATAATCTGTACCGTCGAGTTTAACTTCGGTCCCTGCATATTTGCTGAAAAGAATACGATCCCCTTTTTTTACATCTAGGGGACGAACATTACCGTCGGTAGTATTGCGATGTCCTGTCCCTACAGCAACCACCTCCCCTTCACTTGGTTTTTCCTTATTGTTGTCAGGGATGATAATGCCGCCTTTAGTCTTAGTTTCGGCCTCAATTCTCTTTACCAAAACTCTATCTTGTAACGGTCTAATAAGCATAAGTGCCTCCTGTAATAAAATTAAAATAAAAGTAAAAATAAAAATAAACAACAAACAATAATAGTAAAAGATAGTAAACGAAAAACAAAACAACACAAAAAACAAAACTCACAAGAACGATTTCAAACGCTCAATCTAAAATTGAGGACAGTGAATTTATTGTCAAGGGTAAGAAAAAAAAATTGCTGAAAAAAGATTGAATGCCTCTTATTGCAGTTCCAGCCAGTTGGCACCAACACTCAGCTCCACCTTCAATCGCACGCGCAAACTCACCACCTCTTCCATCTCTCGTATAACAAGTTCTTTTAAGGCATCGAGCTGCTCAATATCATCGACCACTTCGAAGATCAGTTCATCGTGTACTTGTAGCAACATTTTGGCATTGATTGCCGGCCGATTGACTGCACGCCCAGTATTCAAGGCGGCATTAATTTTGATCATCGCCAATTTAATGATGTCGGCAGCGCTTCCTTGGATCGGGGTATTAATCGCCATTCTTTCCGCAAAGCTGCGTACGGTGCGGTTTTTGGAGTGAATATCAGGGAGAAAACGTTTTCGACCAAATAAAGTTTCTGCGTATCCACACTTAGCGCACTTCTCTTTCAAATGGTCGATATAGCTTTTCACTTGGTGAAAACGTTCAAAATAGGTTGTTATATATTTTTTTGCATCCCACTGTGAAATTTTTAGAAATTGCGACAATCCAAACGATGATTGTCCATACATCAATCCAAAATTCACTGCCTTGGCCAAGGCCCGTTGCTCATCACTGACTGTCGTTAAGGGAACCATAAATATCTCCGAGGCAGTTTGCGCATGGATATCCTGATCGAGAGCAAATGCCTTAAGCATCAGTGGATCCTCTGAAAAATGTGCCAACAATCGCAACTCTATTTGTGAATAATCCGCTGAAAGCAACATTTTCCCTCTGTCAGCAATAATGCCTTTACGAATTTTCTTCCCATCTTCACTACGCACCGGAATATTCTGCAGGTTGGGATGATCAGAGGAAAGACGACCAGTGGCAGTAACCATAGCATTTAATGAAGTATGAACCCGCTTACTAAAGGGATTAACTAAAGTAGGCAAAACTGTGACATAGGTCGAAAGCAGCTTATCCAACTCTCGATAACGTAATATCAATGCAGGAACATCGCTCACACCCATCAATGCTAGCGTCTCCAATACATCCGAATCAGTAGAGTTAATGGTCTTAGTCTTGCGGATTACCGGCAGTCCCAATTTATCAAATAGAAGAGCAGAAACTTGTTTGGGGGACTTTAGGTTTATTTCTATTCCCACTGCACTCTGTATTTTTTTTTCAATATCTTGCAATTCATGAGAGAAATCCCGTTCTAATTTATGAAAATGATCACTATCAATTACCACTCCCTCCTTCTCCATATTTGCCAAAGTTAAGACTAGTGGATTGTCTATATCGTGAAAGACTTCCCCTAAACTCAATTCTAAAATTTTAGTAGACAGATACTTCTCTAGAAGCCAGATCGCCTCCGTAGGCGTTTGATAGTCAGCTAATTTTTTCGGCAAATAGGTCGCGGCCAATTGCTGCAAATCATGTTTACTAGAAACATCTATAACATAGTGCGCAACGGCCAAATCGAGATACTGTGATTCAATCCTCTTTCCCATCACTCGCAAAACACAAAAACTTCTCTTTAAATTAACACCTAAGACCTTAAGCTTGGGATTTCCCCATATGGCATCAAGAAGAAGATTAAGCAATCCACGCAGCTTATACTGCTCATCCAGCAACGCAATAGAAAAATTTTCCAAGGGCGAAGAAACGGCCGATTCCTCAGACGAAAAATCTGGTGAGGAGAGAGTAACGAAAATTTTCGAAAAACCGTCGGTAAAAATATCTTTTTCCTCGCTTTTGCGCGCACGCTTACCCTCCTTTTCATTTTCACTCAAAAATTCAGCATGAAAGGCCAACTGCTGATGCCGACAATTTTCAATTTTCTCTAATAAGTTGCGAAGTTCAGTAGCGTTAGTAATCGTTTTCGCCCCCGAGGCAATGATTGCAGCATCAGTCCCAATCTCAGTTTCTGTTTCAGTTTCTGTGTCTGTTCCTGTTTCGCGGGCCGTTCTTGGTCTTTTATCCAACTGTAATCTCTTTAATAGCGATCTAAAATTCCACTCTTCTAATAAGGCGATAAAATCTTCATTGGGAACGAAATGGTACTCGAGCTTAGATAACTCAATCTTTAGTTCAATGTCACTGACTAAGGTCAATAGCTTTTTCGAAAGCAGTCCATCCTCAGCGTATTCCTTAATGGCCGTATGATTTTTCTTATTCTTAATCTCGTCTTGACGCCGGATGCACTCCTCTAAAGATCCAAACGCTTCTAGCAGAGTCACTGCTCCGCGATGGCCTATCCCCTTGATCCCTGGGATATTGTCGCTACTGTCACCAACTATCGCTAAATAGTCCACGACCTTCCCTGGAGGTACCCCCATTTTTTCCTGTACCTCGGCCGGACCATACACTTTATCTAGCTTGGTATCGACAACCTTTACCTGTTCATCCACTAACTGCATTAAGTCCTTATCATTGCTAATGATGTATATCTCGTCGAAAGAGTGTTTCCAAAAATTTACTGCGGAACCAATGACATCATCGGCCTCATGACCTGAAGTACGGAAGGAGGGCAATTGCATTTTCTTAAGCAGATCATCTATCAACGGAAACTGTAAAAATAGGTTTTCCGGAGGAGCACTCCGATTGGCCTTGTACTCTGGGTATAGAAATTTTCGATGTCCAGATCCCTTTTCGCTGTCTTTTGCAATCAGGATGTGGGTGGGTGATTGCTCCGAGAAAACTTTTAACAACATGGTCAAAACACCATAGACTGCGTTTACCGGCACCCCCTTCGGCGAGTTGAGAGCAGGAATAGCATAGAAGGCGCGAAAAATCAGACTACTCAGATCAATAATTACTAATTTGTTCATTAATTTACCCATTAATTTACCCGTAAAATTACCCATTAAATTACCTATTAATTTACTCATTGTAAAAAACCAGAAAAAAACAGATCATCTCATCTCTCAGATCAACCTATCTCAGAGAGGACGCTCCGACTCAAACCAACTTTCACGTTTTTTGGTCAAGTTGAGACGGTGAGGATCGTTGGCAATGACTGTGGTGTCCGCCATAACATCCCCTAGGCGATGTCCAGAATCCAAGGAAAATAACAAATACAACTCAAGCGAAACCAGAGGTAGACCTAATAGTATTGCCAACAACCACCCCCAAAAAGGGATAATTAGCAGGGCGGTAGGTATTATTAATGGTAAATTTCTGATAGACGATTGACGAAATGAGCAGGGACGTCCATCATCTAAGGAAATGACTGCTAGGCCGATAAATTTTTTCCCCACTGACTGCCCATGTTGCAGGGAGTCTGAAATGCACAGGTAGGCAACGGCTAACAAAACCCCTAAAGGGTGAACCACGGTGCAGAGAATAAGGGCAATGAAAAGATCGATCGACTTAGCGATGATCCTGGATAGGCGAGCAATCCGAATCTGAGACTGAAGGAGGTATTTTTTATCAATGATATTCATATCGCTTGTCTCGTTTTGTATGTGTACGCACTATGATTCTAACTAAAAGCGGTCGCGCTGAAAATACAGAATAATTTTTTTTGTTGATATTACAACTTAATTTATAACATAGTTTAAAAGGGAGTTCCCAATGTCGAATCTTCAGCAAGTAGATAAAAGTAGTTTTGAGAATACTGTCTTAAAATCCAATGTCACTGTAGTTGTAGACTTCTGGGCGGAATGGTGCGGTCCCTGCCGCTCACTTGCCCCAATATTAGAAGAAATTGCGGGTGAATTAGGAGAAAAGGCAAAAATCGTCAAATTAAACGTTGATCAAAACCCACAATTGGCCAACCAGTACGGAATACGTGGAATCCCAACTTTGATCTTCTTCAAAAATGGTCAGGTAAAAAAGACTTTAGTTGGTAATCAACCAAAATCAGAGATTTTGAAGTCCGTACAGGAAGTAGATTTAGTCTGAGCAGTTCTAGGTGATTCTACTAGACAATAGTGTGGAAAATTTGAGATTTTGCGATTTTGGGAGATTGGGAGATTTTTAATGAATGAAGAAATTCAATTACCACAATCAATGTTTATACCGCTGAGCAATGACACCGAGCAACGTCATCGACAACGTTACATCGAAGATTCGCTAGGGGATGCACATCGACTATTGACTCAATTTCTTCGAGAGAAAGAGAACACCCTCACGATAGAAACAGTCATAAACCAAATGGTTACCACTATTAGGGCCAAAGGCAAAATCATGGCCTGCGGAAATGGGGGGTCAATGTGCGATGCCATGCACTTTGCGGAAGAGCTCACTGGTCGCTTCAACAAAGATCGACCACCAATTGCCGCCATTGCCATCAGTGACCCTAGTCATCTCACCTGCACCGCTAATGATTTTGGATATGACGAAATTTTTTCACGTACCATACTAGCGCTAGGAAAAAAAGAGGACACTCTTTTGGCGATCTCTACTAGTGGCAACTCTCCTAACGTGCTAAAAGCAGTGGCCAGCGCCAAAGAAATTGGCATGCGCACTGTTGGATTAACCGGTAAGGGTGGAGGCAAACTGAAAGATCTTTGTGATATTGCTGTAGTGGTCAATGAAGCACACACCGAGCGAATTCAAGAGATGCATATCAAGTTGATACACATTCTAATTGGTGCAATCGAACGAGAGATTTATCCAGATAACTGACTTGATTTATATTTGATTTATATTTTTTTACACGAATACACCTTTAGCTTGCTATAATCTTCTTTTTTGGCTATTCAGTTATAGACTGAGAAAAGGGAATTATCGCTGGTCGTTTTAAGCTCTTAATGAGTGGCAACGGCTGGAGGAAGGTCCGGACACCTGAGACGTTCGTAGCGGGTAACGCCCGTCCATCGCAAGGTGAGGACAAGTGCAACAGAAAGTATGTACGGCAATCAAAACCACTGATCTAGATTCTTTTTCCTCTTTGGTCTCCTTTTGGTTTGGTTTTATTTTTTGGCCTTTTTAGTCGGTTTTGGTTGTGCTGTAGTGAAATCAGGTAAACTCTACGAGGTGCAAGCCTATGTAGGCCAACGCTAATGGTTCGTCTCCCAAATGTTGGCGGGTAAGGCGCTGGAGACCAACAGTAATGTCGGTCCTAGAGGAATGATAATTGAAAACAGAATCCGGCCTACCCCTTCTCTCAGTCTTTTTTTATTTCTAGACCAGTTGTTCTACCGGTGATTCTCTTTCCTGCTCGCTACTAATATTGAAACATCCGATTGAGCGTAGGTTGCGTAGCGAAGAGTCGACAATCAACCTAGAAACTTCTACAGCATTTCGCAAACCAATAAGCATATCGCTCAGCTTGGCATCGTAGTAAAAGTTGTAGATTTCTTCGGCCAACTCACCCAACATGGCCCTGGCCCGCTGCAAGCGGTAGCGAGATCGGGTCAATCCAACGTAGTTCCACATTGTTTGCTTGAGCGTCAACCAATCTTGCAAAATTAGCGCACTGTCACTCGCACCTTGTCCTAATTTCCAATTACGAATTTTACTACCATCATATAGTTGATTTAGAGATTGATCGAGGAGCAATTTGGCGGCAATGTCTTCTGCTGCCAAATATCCCCAAGTTAAACCTTCGAGTAACGAAGTCGATGCCAACCGGTTAGCACCATGTACACCTGTGCACGCCACTTCCCCAACAGCATAGAGATTAGGAAGAGTGGTTTCTCCATGAAGACCTACCTTCACTCCACCACACATATAATGCGCCGCCGGCACTACAGGGATTGGCCCTTTTGTTATATCAATATTTTTGGCCAGGCAATGATTATAGATCGTCGGGAAACGATCTATTAACCATGTACTATCTTTAAAAGAAATATCGAGATAGACACAATCATCGCCGGTTGCCAACATTTCGGAAGAAATCGCCCGTGCGACAATATCACGAGAAGCAAGTTCTCTCATTGGATGATACCTCTCCATAAAGGTTTCTCCTCGAGAATTCAGTAAAACCCCTCCCTCTCCACGGACTGCTTCACTGATCAAGAACCGACGATGCGAAGAACGATCGTAAAAAGTGGTTGGATGAAATTGAATAAACTCCATGTTGAGCAGAACAGCTCCCGCACGATGGGCCATCGCTTGCCCATCACCACGAATTCCCTCCGAGTTAGAATGGTGTAAATACAAGGCACCTAGTCCCCCAGTTGCCAGTACAGTTTTTCTAGAAATAATTTTCTTCACGACACCGGTAGTTTGGTCAAAAACATAAGCGCCCACTACCCAATGCTGATAGCGCTGAATAATATCTAAACCATGATGGGCCGGAGTAATCAAATCAATAGCAGTATGTCCAGTTAACAAAGTCAAATTAGGAAATTTCCCTGAACGTAAGACATAATTTACCAATGAATTCTCGATGGACTGCCCAGTATAATCTCCTTTGAAAATAATCCGCTTCTCCGAATGCGCGGCCTCCTTAGTAAATTTAAGCCCGCCCGCCTCATCGCGAGAAAAATCGGTGCGCACTTTGTCTATCAAAATCTCCTCTACCATTCGAGGAGAAATTTCCGCCATCAATTTAGTGGCCACAAGATCAGAGGTATAACTGCTAGCACGCTTAATATCCTCTATAAACAGTTCTGGATTGTTTCTAGCATAAACAATACCTCCTTGCGCCCAATAAGTATTAGTTTCAGCAGGATCATTCTCTCTGGTTACGATTACAATTTTAAGTCCCTGCTCCGCTAATTTTAGAGCTAGCACTAGACCTGAAATCCCACAACCAATAATCAAAACATCGGTTTCAATATCGCTACTCATCCGCTAAATACTCCTCTCTATTCTGATCTAACCTGATCTGATCTAATGTACCAAGTGATATTTGAAAGAAATATCTACACTGGCCCAATTGTTGGTAAGCGCTCCTACACTGATAGCATCCACGCCGGGAACCAGGTAATCCTTGATATTATCAAAGGTAATTCCACCAGAAATTTCAAAGGTCATGGAGGATGGTTTAATTTGAACCGCTGCCAATAAATCCTTCGGATGGAAATTATCCAACATCACGTGCTTAACGTTCAGTCGGATGGCCTCCTGCAATTCTTCCAGCGAATGAATTTCTACCACAATCGGAGTGTAGAACGATTGCATTTCTTTGAAAAATTTCCAAGCACCACTTAGTCCGCCCAAACAATTCTTGTGATTATCTTTGATCATAAAAACATCAGTTTGAGTAAAGCGATGATTATATCCACCTCCTACTCGCACAGCGTACTTTTCTAAAAACCGCAGTCCAGGAGTGGTCTTTCTCGTCTCCATAATTGCAATCGGAGGGAGTTTGCTTGCTCTTGCTACAAGATCTACAAATCTTCGCGTAACAGTGGCCACCGCTGAACCCCGTTGCAATAGATTCAACGCTAGTCGCTCTCCAGTTAATGCCGTCCGCAGTGAAAGAACAAATGGCGCAGAAGATGTCAGCGCAGATAATTGTTGTCCATCTCTCAAACTGTCAGAATAAATCTCGCGCCCTTCCAAGTGAGATAACACCGCAAAGAAGAAGGGTAACCCTGCGATCACAGTCCCTGGCGTTTTAAAATTAATTACCGCAGAAACTTCTTTAGTGGGTAAACTCTTCCAATAGAAATCATTAACATCAATACCATCCTCCTGCAAAAAGAGCGGAAGAATTTTGTTCAAAGCACTAGAGAAACTAGAGAGACTAGCGAGTGAGAGATCCATTGCGCCCCTCCTCACGTAAATCATGTAGATCATAATCGACCATTATCTTAACCAACTCTTTATAAGTAACTTCTGGTTTCCATCCTAAACACTCTTTGGCCTTGCTAGGGTCACCAATTAGAAGGTTAACCTCTGTTGGACGAAAATACCGAGGATCAATCTCAACCACTTTATTACCACTCTCCTCATCAATCGCATATTCATCTACCTCCCCTCTAGTTCCCTTCCACTGCAATTTCATCCCGACACACAAAAATGCCAACTCTACGAATTCACGCACCGAGTGCGTTTCGCCCGTGGCCAAAACAAAATCGTCAGGTTGCGGTGCCTGCAACATCATCCACATCCCTCGAACGAAATCCGGAGCGTATCCCCAATCACGTTTTGCGTCAAGATTGCCCAAAACCAATTGCGATTGCATGCCGTGCTTTATACGCGCCACTGCACGAGTAATTTTACGAGTAACAAAAGTTTCTCCTCGCAACGGTGACTCGTGATTAAAAAGAATCCCGTTGCAAGCAAAAATATTATAGGCCTCACGGTAATTGACCGTAATCCAATAGGCATAGAGTTTGGCCACTGCATATGGACTACGAGGATAAAACTTTGTTTTTTCACTTTGAGGAATCTCTTGTACTAGTCCATACAATTCACTAGTCGATGCCTGGTAAAAACGAGTCTTGTTAGTTAACCCGCAAATACGAATCGCCTCCAGAAGGCGTAGCGTGCCAATACCATCCACGTTGGCGGTGTATTCCGGAGAGTCAAATGAGACCTTCACATGGCTCATTGCTCCTAAGTTGTACACCTCGTCTGGCGTAATTTCCTGTACCAACCTGATGACGTTAGTGGAGTCTGCTAAATCTCCATAATGCAAAAAAAAGCGACCGTTAAATTGGGGGTTGTCGTGGAGATGGTCAACCCGGGAGGTATTAAAGGAGGAACTCCTCCGTTTAATTCCATGAACCTCGTAACCCTTGCTCAATAAAAATTCTGCTAAGTAAGCACCATCTTGCCCAGTTATCCCAGTAACTAGTGCGCGTTTTAGTTTTGAAGGAAGTACACTCATCTTTTTTTCCTCGTGATAGTGTGATAGGATGAAACGAATTATAGCTAACAGATTATAGCTGAAAACAACTGAAAATCTACTTTACAGAATGCCCTGTTTGGGAATATCTATACTGGAGATGTCTAGCAGATATGTACGGATTAGTAAAAAGCAAAATTGTAGGGCCATAGCTCAGCTGGTTAGAGTACTACCTTGACATGGTAGGGGTCATGAGTTCAAATCTCATTGGCCCTACCAATTTTTTTTTACTTTTCTTAACAGGCTTTTATGGGTTTCAATGGGCCTCTATGTATTTTTTAACTATCTCTTGATATCTACCGTTTTTCTTGATGACATCTAGTCCAAAATTAAAATCGTCACGAATTTTTTCATTAATGAAAGCAACCTGGTAGTGAGTTTGAGGAAAAATTTCTGCGATAGTAGTCTCGATATTTGTATCAATTTTAGGATTGTTTTTGGCAACTTTTATTTTGTAAAATTTAAAAATATTTATATCGGAAATAACCACAATATTCCTATCGGAAAATAGACTCAAAACTTGTTTTTCTTGATCTGCAATCTCCTGATAAGAAGAAGCTTTCTTAATCACCTCGGCAAATTCCTGTCCCAAATACATGGTTGCATTTTGAAAAGCAATTACATTTTTGTTACTCAAATCAGCAGTGCGGTTAACCACCAAGTTATGTTTTTTCAAGGAAATTGCCACATTTTGATACACTACATGGGCCTCAGAAAAAAAGATACCCTTTAAGTCCAAAGATGGATTAGTAGTTGCAGCACCATCGGAAGTGCGCTTTTTCAAAACGATTGGAATTCTCGCCAAGGGGACATATTCCGGTTTCATAATATGCCCCTTCACTGCTAATGATTCCTTGATGATGTCATATTCGAGACCACTATTAGATTCACTAATTACGTAGGGGGGCAATGCCAATCCAAACGTAATTTTAATTTCTCCAGCATAGGAACAGGATAAAAATCTCATAAAAGAGATAGAAATGAGGATTGTGGTAGTTAAAACAAATTCCATAAGTGCATTTTTACCTTTCACACTAGTTCTCCTTCGCGCAAACGATTGATACTTCACGATTAACATTTCACAATTGATATTTTGTAGTACAATTATAACTGTATCCCATTTATGGAATATTAGTCAAATTTTAGTTACCTCTATTGATGAGTTAAAATTCGAAGCGACAGGAAGCGACAGAACGTCGTACATCAAAGTTGCTAAATCGCTTGACTTACTTTTAGGTAGAATCTTTTTTTGGCAAATGGTTTGGAATCAATCGCTCGCGTTGGATCCCCGGCCTTTCCTCTGAAAAAGAGAAGGTAAACAAAGTCCACACAACCACCATCATTAGTATTGATATAATCACATTTGTCATTGGCCACCAAATCCAAATTCACTTTTTCTGTAGGCCCATTAAAATGATACAGTCTTTGATTATTATCATTTTTGTTATTACGGTCATTATTGCTCTTCGTCTCCTCATCTTTCCAATGAATCGCTCCCTGCAACGGACCACCATTGTATTGAACTTTCAGCGTAATTGGGTACTGAAATTTAAAGAGATTGCCATCCGACAAGGAAATAGATAGTTGATGTCTGGCCACCTCGCCCACACTTAACCGGTGCAAAATTGGTTCTTCCCGTGAACCTTCGCCTTTAAATTCCAATTGTCGCGAATTATCAACCATAACTTTGATTGCCGCAGAATCACTTTCCTGGTTCAAAGACAAGTTTCTAGCGGCCAATCTCTTTACGATGATTTGACTTAATTTCCCACCATGAATTCTATCCACAAATAGCATATGCCGAAACCAATTACTTTCGTCAAGCGCCGGGTGATTGCGAGTAAGTCGCATACTTTCTAAGGTTAGCGCCACAAAATTTTTAATGCCTTCTTTTCTAGCAGCAACACGAGTATTCGTCATCACATCGTGTAAAATATCTAGCATTGCTCCTCCGAATGCCTCACCGCCATCGTGAACTTCATTACAGTAATTAAAGTCCATCTGATTTACTATACGAAAATCTTTATCTCCCGGAAAAGTGCCTTCGCCAAAGGTATCCATTAAAATTACTTGTGCCAAAAAATCTGCTAATCCTTCAGATAGACCCTCGGTACCTGATAAATTAAGATGTTCCCCCATAATTCTGTCGGTAATCCCATGTCCTAGTTCATGCCAAACAGTGGTATTATCGCGTGCGTAATTCTGAGAAGAACTAGAGTAGGTTCCAAAATTTATTGTGTCGTCGGTGTAGTAGGCGTTATTTTTGGTTTCAACATCCGGATCAAACAAAAAAGCGGAGAATGGACGAGCAGAAAGCTCTGGATCAGAAAAACCCATCTTGATTAAGGATTCAAAAAAAGTAGTGATCGCCCAGTAAACTTGCACTTCATCAAAACCATCTCTAATATAACTTAATGGATTGTTTTCTGGATCCCGTCGGGCCGGACGTAGATAGGCATCGTCTCTATTTTGCAACGGATATCCCCAGAATGCTGAATCAGCGATCAATTCATATTCACTAGTATTTCCTACGCTTTCGCCTTCGCCTACACCATCACCAACATCAACTTTTTTCCATCCTGTTCTAAATGATGAAGAAAACTGTGGAATAAAAGAAAGTTGTTCGAAATATTCCTTCGCTTGTGGATGAATATTTATAGAGGCGTATGCTCCTTCCAATAAAATGGTACTATTACCATCTACACCGTTTGAACGCAGTGGATATTTTTGATAGATATCGGCAGCATCTTGATTCAAAGTTTTCAGCGACCAAAGTCCTTGTGTATGACCAATACTGGTCTCCGCCAAAAGCGGACTATACTTTGAAGAAAGGTAGTGATGCTGACGCAGTGAATCATAGGGTCCCACACGCCCCTCCCCATAAGATTCTCCGGACACTCGTACTTTTGTTTTTAAAAAACGGAGTTCACTATCAATGCGTGGCAAAATTCTTCCGACTTCTTTTTCTGGTTCCTCATAAATCGGATATACCCGCGCAGGAATACTAAAATAATTTGAACTTGAAATTGAACCTGGGCCTGAAACTGAAACACCAGTATTACCGCCGATGTTACCAATATCAGCGCTAGAGTGAGGACGGTAGGTGTAATTAACCACTTTTCTACTATTGATATCTATTTCAATAATATATTTACCCAACTTTACGCTTACTACCACTCTCCTAACTAGCAAACCATTATGCCAATAGTCTTCCCATTTAATATTTTTAATTACCCGTAAATCTTTGGAGGCCTTGCTTTCTAAAAAATTCATGGCCACTCTTATCGTTTCACGGGAATCGAATATCTCTCGTTTATGTGACAAAATTTTTCTTATGCTCATACTTAAAGCGCTAATACCGCTACCGGCAGATCGCGTTGACTCTGACAACACCTGCGGATCAAGGTGCCCCTCTAGTTGTACTAAATCACCATTTTTAAAGGAAGGATTAACATGTGCAGTCCAAATTCTTAAGGTATGGCCAAGAAGTGGAACACCTTGCTTGCTTTGCAGAAATAAAAAAAAGTGATAACCGGAAAGGACCCTATCTTCGATCAAAACAAAATCATCAGTCATAAACTTATGTTTTTTCATCGCCACATTATTTGAATCATCCAGTTTTAATATCTGATTAATCTTATTTATAGACAAACGCAGGACTGCAACGGCATCTTCACCGCTGCCGCTACCACTGCCACTATCACCATTGCCACCATCTTCGTAAGTCCAGCGCACTTCTTGTATTTGCGCAATTGCCTGATTGTTTTTTAAGAAAAAACTACTTGTCAAAACCGCACAATAAATAAAAATTTTGGCCATATTGACTACACTGTCTATACTGACCGTACTAACAACTCTAACCGTTCTAACCATAGACATTCTCCTTGAGATACAACCGTTTGACTGACAGGTTGGCCGACTGTTTGGCCACAATTATTGACAAACAATGCGTAATGAATATACTGAATACTTGAAGCTATGCCCTTTGTGGATAAAATAAATCTGATAAAAGGTGACTTTCTTCGATTCTAAAAATAGGGATGTGCTTTAGTACTTGATACTTAAGCGCCTCTGGTTTATCAGATATGTCCAAACTGGAGACATTGTTGAAGCGATAAGAAGTTCTCGTTCCTAAGGAGTAATGGTCACCAACACAAAATAAAAACGGAGGCGAACTTGCTCAAAATATTTGTTTTAATAATGACCATAACAATCACTGCATTAAAAATAACTAGCGCTCCCGCATCATCCGCCACGCCCGCCGAGAAACGCCCGATAGGCGACCTGTCTGACCGCAGAGTATTAACTTTTGTGTTTGAAGATAAAGATAATTTTCCCTTTGAACTTGGCGAGGGATCTGCTTTGGCGACTCCACACCCGGGGATTAGTATTGATATCTTAAGAATGGTGGGGGAAAAATTAAATTTGCAGATTGATTTTAGGCGTTCTCCTTGGAAGAGGGCCTTGGAAATTGAATTGCAAAATGGAAATATCGACGGACTATTTTCTGCAAGTTATGTTAAGGAAAGAGAAGCGTTTGGGATATATCCACTGATCGGTCAAACGCCGGATGAAGGGAAGAGACTATACACCAGCAGTTATGTTTTCTACCAAGCAAAAGGGAATAATATCTCCTGGGACGGAAATACCCTCGATTTTAGAGAGACAATTTACGTACCGGTAGGATATTCAATTGCTGACGATCTCAGAAAAAAGGGACTGAAGGTAGCAGAAAATAATTCTCCTCAACAGCTCATGCAACAATTAGCATTAAAGCGCATCAAGATTGCAGCACTTCTGGAAGATAGTGGCGATTTCGTTATGTCCAGCAGGCCAGATATAGGCAAGTCAGTAGAGAAGTTATCTCCCCCGATCAAAACAAAGGCATACTATGTTCTATTTTCGCACCAATTTTATGCTAAAAACGAAGGCCTGGCCCTTAGAATATGGGATACGATTGAGAATATCAGGATGAAAGAACAATCTAATTTGAGCAAAAAATATTTGCAAAGCAAATAACGTGTTACAACGATAAAAAAGGCCACAATTGCTGACCTACCTAGTCAGGTTTGTGGCCTATGCTTTGGGTGGACGGACTCTAATCCTTGATTTTTTTAGTCTTGTTTGCCGCGATTTTAATCGGGCAAATTTAACAAAACACTTCACTACGATCGCGTCCTAACTCCTACACCTGCATCTATGTCAACTCCTCTTTGGGGCCTCCTCGGACTTCCTCAGGTTTCTAATAAATTTATTAGCAAGAAGCGTGCCAGCAAAATAACCTTTTTTGGCCCTTGAAGCCTGTGTCATTTTGATACCACTGTATATACTAATTTCTCCATTCAATATTTGTCATTTATCATAGTGATAGAATCGTGATAAAACAGTAGATATACTGACGCTGACAGTACTGATGATGCAGTGATGATGCAGTACTGACTGCTGACATAGTAAAAGCAAAGGAAAAATCGATTATGTTAGATTTGAAGTTTATTAGAGAAAATCCTGGGACTATCAGAGAAGTCATGCGGGTAAAAAATATTCAGTTCAACCTTGAACGCCTACTAGAAGTTGATCTTGAGGTTCAGAGCAAAAAGCAACGATTGCAAGATTTGCAAACGGATCGTAATGCCAATGCAAAAAAAATTCCCAAAGCGAGTGCTGAAGAACGTCCTGGTTTGATTGAACAAGGAAAGGCGATCGGTAATGAGATCGAGGCAATAAAACCGGCGCTGAGTAAATTAGAAGAAGAGTTGCAAGAACTGTTGTGGCTGGTTCCCAACATTCCCGCGACCGATGCCCCTATCGGCAAGGACGAAAACGATAACGTCGAACGCGAACGCTGGGGTGAAATTCCATCTTTTGATTTTACGCC
>JADGBS010000400.1 GCA_015231325.1 Oligoflexia bacterium
AGAAAGCTAAAACAAGAATCTACATATTTAATTTGGAAAAATTTTTAAAATTTGTTGCAAAAGCAATTTTGGAAGGAAAGAACTTTTTGGTCTGATGGGTATTTTGTTGCAACAACCGGACAAGTCTCCGCAGAGACTATTAGGCGATACATTGAAAACCAAGGATAGAGAAGAGCGGCGCGGCCATTCATCCGCGGGACTAAAGATCCCGCGGTTTTCTGGCCGGGGGGACGATAAATTAAATAATAAAATGATTGCATTTATCGTAAATAAACGATAGAATTAAAGCATGACACAAGTTAAAAATAAAAATCATAGCTATATTCTATCGCAAAAGAACGATTCTAATGGTGATTGTAACCCAGATGAAGAACTGGCAATGCTTGCCAAAGCACTAGGGCATCCAGTTCGAGTTCAGATATTAAGAGTTTTGGCCCGCAGGGAAGGTTGTATATGCGGAGAGATTGTTGAGCAGATAGAAAATCTTGCTCAGTCGACAGTGTCTCAGCATCTTAAAATTTTAAAAGAAGCAGGCCTTATTCGAGGCGAGGTAGAAGGAACGGCCATTTGTTATTGTATTGAAGCAGACGGACTGAGAAAATTAAGAGTCTTGATTGCAGAAATATAATGTTTATTTAGGAGAATAGTCTAATGAATAATCTGTGGGACACGTTTCAATTTTTTGTTTTTATATTTTTAGAATTGACCGTGCTCTTCTTAGGTATTAGCACAATCGTTGGAGTAGTTTTTCAATATGTATCGGAAGAGAAGATTCGTCGCTTGCTTGCTAGAAAAGGACTTCTTGGCAATTTCCTTGGTGCTTTATTTGGTGCAATCACGCCGTTTTGCTCCTGTTCTACTATTCCTATGACGCTTGGTTTTTTGAGGGCCGGAGTGCCCTTTGGTGCAACAATGTCTTTTGTTCTTGCTTCACCTTTGCTGAATCCGATTATATTAACGATGTTTTGGGCCCTTCTCGGGTGGAAATCCTGTGTTATTTATGGAAGTGTGACCTTTATTGCCTCCGTTATTTCTGGGGCCATACTTGAATTATTCGGATTAGCAGTAGACATTAAGAATGTTCGGGTGAGTTCATGTTGTACAGAAATTGAAAAACCTCAGAATTTCTCTGGAAAATTAAGTTATGCCTTTAAAGGAGCATGGGGAGATTTCCGAGGTGTACTTATATATCTTATCATTGGTGTTGCTATTGGTGCCGCTATCTACGGTTATCTGCCGAGCGACTTTATTGTTCGCCTTGCTGGTCCTCAAAACTTATTTGCAGTTCCTGTGGCGGCCATCATTGGCATTCCATTGTATGTGAGGGCCGAAACAGTTATACCTATAGCTCTTGCACTTACTCAAAAAGGAATGAGTATTGGGGCGGTCATTGCATTAATCATTGGCGGTGCAGGCATGAGTATTCCCGAGATGAGTATGTTAGCAAGTATTTTTAAAACACGTCTTGTGGTTATATTTATAGGAGTTGTGTTTTTAACTGCCGTTTTAGCAGGATACATATTTAACTTCATTTTATAGGAGAAAAAGATATGTCAACGGAAAGAAAGAGAAGTTTTTGGTCCTGGTTATTGGGTAGCAAAAAACCGAGTTGTTGTAATGTTAAAATTGAACCAGTACCAGAGGAACAAGAACCACCAAAAAAAAACAGCAATGAAACTATGAATAGTGAAGATAAAAACAATCAAGACCAATCTCCCAATAAGAAAGGTTGCTGTTGCGATGGTAGTGCTAGTAAAAGGCCTTCGGATGATGGCAAGTGTTGATAGCGAGGAGAAGCGTAATATAAGCAAACAGAGTAAAGGTAAAAATATCTTGTTGAAGGGATTTAAGGGCGTGAGTTATTCGTAAACCATTCGCCCTAAAGGAGCGAACTTGTTAATTATGATTTGAGGTTTTACTGCACAGGTCGCTGAGACAGGAGGCTTGCTGATCAAATTATAAATTATATCTTCTTTCGTTTCATCATCTTAATAGGTTTAAAAAAAATTTTTAAATTCATACAAATATCGATCAATGTAAATATTGACAAGCATCGATTCTGTGTTTATCATATACCCAACGCAAGTATTTTATAAATAGAGGACGACTCAAACTTCTCTAAATAGAGATTAATATGAAGAACACCGATTACGAAATAGCAGTAGAGCTTTTCAAAGCTCTATGTGAGCCAATGAGAATAAAGATTATAGATGCAATATCATGTAGAGAGCTTTGTGCTTGTGAAATTTTGGAATGTCTTTCAATATCTCAATCAACGCTCTCTCATCATATGAAAATTTTAACTGCCTGCGACATTGTTGTTGCCCGTAAAGAAGCAACATGGATGTATTACTCAATTAACAAAAAGACAGTTGCAAAACTTCATCAATTTATTGATTTGCTTACAGATGAAAAAATGGATTGTAAGTGTCACTCTATTAAGAAAAATTGTACAAAGTAAAAATATTTTCAAGGAAAAAACATATTATGAAAAAGATTGAAATTTTTGAACCAGCAATGTGTTGTTCTACTGGCCTATGTGGTCCAAGTATTGATTCTGAACTCATGCGAATATCTACACTGATTAATTCATTGGATTCGCAAGGAAAGAATATTAAACGTTACAATTTAACTAGTGCCCCTCAAGAGTTTGTTTCTAACAAGATAATAAACGAAATTCTGAAAAAAGAGGGTGTAGATATTTTGCCTGTTACTATTGTAGATGGAGTAATAGCTAAAACTCGGACATATCCTTCTAATGATGAGTTCATGCAATGGTTAGATAAACCTATTGAGCAGAGTAATCCTAAGAAGAAAAC
>JADGBS010000401.1:0-419 GCA_015231325.1 Oligoflexia bacterium
AGACTCTTTATAAATACGATCTGCATATTCAGGACCAGTTAACTCTTCTTTAAATTGAGTTAAACCAAATCCAGGATGAATACATTGATTTAAAATACCTCCTGGATATTTTTCACGATCGATAACAATTACTTTTATACTACTCTGATTACTCTGATCACTGTGATTAAGATGATTATGTTTTTCATGGTAATTTTTTACGATGGAGGTTGCGACAATAAGACCTGCAGGTCCTGCTCCAATTACAACTACTGTTGGGCCATTTGGATTAGTTGATTTTGATGATGACGGATTCATAACTATTCCTCCCTCTTATCATTTTCAGATTGAAATAATTTTTCTGCAAGTATGTAACTTTTACTTCCACGCTTAGTAATTTCCAGAGGGGAACGCTTAGTTTCTGATGCCAACAATTCAAT